>NZ_JAQFUY010000011.1:0-148599 GCF_027716745.1 Bacillus cereus group sp. Bc010 | reverse complement strand
TTTCTAGCTAGCTTTTTAGAAAGAATAACGTTTTTTGTCACTTGGGGGTAGTGAAAATTCTTAAGTTGATGGGCATGGGGTCATTGGAACAACTGTAAAACAATCAAAGAGAGCTTCAAGTGTCTTAAAACTTTTTCTTACATAAAAAGCGAAGAATAATCCAATTGCTAGCCCGATAAATGTTCGTAGAAATGCTATCAATAACGATATACCAATGGTCCATTTCGCTCCATCAACTACTCTATGTAATAAATCAAATCCCTTCATATCCGTACCTAACAGAAAAGTGAAAGAAGGGGGAAATGGTGCCGCTTGTACATTACCACTTTCATCATATAGAATAGATGTTTGGCGAACTTTCCCATCAAAGAATATGGAATTTCCAATGCTTACTATGATTAATAGAAGCAAAAAGGATATACAAATTATGAAATACTTATCTCTTTTTAAATGGGCCCACATGTTAAGATTCTCCTTTCAATTCATCAGGTATGAAAATATTGAAAAGCTTAAAGACAATAAAGATAGGAATGTAAATTAAAAACAATGTAACACAAAATATTTCAGGTGCTGGTTCTAATTCGGTATTATACGTTTTTAAAAATGTGAAAATACCTTGAACATTGAGTAAGTATTCAATAATGTATAAATTAGATAACATATACCAAATATTTGTTTTTGAGAAGTAGAGAGTACTTAAAAAGACGTTTCTCAGAACGTGACGATTGAGAATATAAAACGTGTCAAATCCTTTGGCACGTGCTAGCAAGGTATAATCTTTTTGTAATTCATTTTCAAAACGTAGCAATAGTAGCTTGTTAAACATAAGAATAGTTGGAAAACTTAAGCAAATAATTGGAAATAGTAAGATTGAGTTGTCTTTTGTACCAGCTATATTTGCGATTAAAAAGTTTGTCTGTTTATAAATCCAAACGACAAGTAATTGGAGACATAAAATAATAAAAATATCAGGAATTGCTTCTAATAGTAAAAAAAATGATTTTATTCTTTCTCTTTTTTTTACAGGGAGTAGCAACAAGGCATAAACAGTCATAAAAGAAACTAATACGGAAATAAGAAGAGCAGCTAAAAAGATAATAATCGTGTTTCCATATTGAATTAGAATTTGAGGAAATAGGGGTTTTGCAAATTTCGTGTAAGTTAATGGATCCCACCCTATTAATTTAGAGGTGACGTCCGTAAGTGTGTGCAGGTAATTGTTAAAGTCAATCTTCATCCCAATAAATAAGTGCGGTAACGTGCCGATAAATATAATGATAATAAACGATAAGAATAAGTGGAACGGTATCGTTAAATATGTTTGTGCAAAATTTTTTTTCATGTTAGCCTAACCTTTCCTATAAAGTGAAGCTACCATCAGTAGAGATTCTCTACTGACGGTAGCCTAATGAACTAGTTTTTACAACAAATTCAGGAAAAAGAAACACTTCATATACTTGAATTGAAAGGGAAAAAATTTTTATTCCTTATTTATTAGGGATGCTAAATGTTTTTATAAACAAACTAACAACCTCTTTTCAAATTATTGGTAATACAATGAAAATTTTAACAATAAAATACAGAATATTCAATATAAAATTTTTTTCGAGTTTTTTCAATTTATAGCACATTAATTATAAAAAGAACCAGTTTCACAATTGTTTCTTTTCCTATTTGCTAGTAGAGAAGACATTAAATTACAGCAAAATTATTCAAAAAAATAGTTATAATTCATTTTGAATAGAAAGATTTATAAATTTCTTCAAGTTTTTTCAGTTTATAGCCCATTAATTATAAAAAAGAATCTGATTCACAATTGTTCTTTTTTATTTGCTAATTTACTGCTTGGAATATGATATCTTTCGAACATCTTTAATTTCTGTAATTCTCCCTTTAGATAAACTATCAGGAATTCCGGCCCATTACCTTTTTTGTATTTTTCGCTAACCCAAATTCTTTTAATACTTTCTTTTCAAAGCTTCAACAATAGACTTAAAACTGATTAACTCTTTACATACGATATCTTTCATATAAATAAAAACCCTCTCATTGATTCTAAACATAAAAAATAAGCGTCAAACTCCCTTAATTCTAATAAGTTTGACGCTTACCCTCCATTATAATTTTATATACTTCACCTTACTTACTCCAAGAAAATGTTAAATCCCATTGTTGCTTTCTATAATTTATTGGACTCATCTTTTCAAATGTTTGATCTTGGATATGAAAAACTATCTTCTGTATATTTGCTTTTGGATTGAATAAAAAATCTCTTAAATCGATATACTCTTCATTTATAAATACAGCTCCTTCTATAACAGAAAAAGTCTGCGCTATTTGGTCTACATCTATGTTTAAAATACATTTATATAAACTATTATCGTCCTTTAATAATAAGTCTGCTTTTATAAAGACATCCATATTATCTATTTCAAATATACTCTTAACAGTTGATGGTCTGACCCAAGTTTCATCTTGATACTCAAAGCTTTCATTTTCTAAGTCCCATTCCCAAATGGATGAAACAGAAAAATCTTCAAGATTTAGCTCCTCTATCGGTTTTCCATTAGTTGAACCCACCGGTGATTCTGCCTCTTTAACTATTTGAGGAATAAGATTACTAAAGTACATATTTCTCTCACTCGTTACTAATTCCTTAATAAGGGGATATAAATATAAAGTAGCCATTGTTCTTAAACCATTACTCGCTTTTAATTCTAATTCCATTGCTATAGAAAAAGTCCTTATTGATAAATAACTAATTCGAATGTTTCCATTAAGGACCGTAAAAGTTTCTCCCTCTATATTAAATTCCGATTCTTGAAAATTAAACTCTCTATAGTAATAACTTTGTTCCTTATGAATAAAATCAGGGTACTTATTTAAATATATATCTAAATAATCATCTTCTACTAAAGTCTTATATGTTGGACATACAATTTTAAACTGTAACTTTCGAGATTTAGAATCCACAACAATAAAGTTATCCTGTATGACACAATGCACCCAAGGTATATAAAATTGATTCCCCTCTATTATAAGCTTTGAAGGCTCTCGTTTTAACATTGATACCACCTCTTTTATACATCCTAACGTAACTCAAACCATTGATAAAAGTTCTATTATCACTTATTCTTTTTCTACATTTATAAATGGTGCTCTCTCTTCTCAATCAAATAAAACTTCCATGCAGAACAAACTCAAGTGCTCTGCATGGAAGTTTGTATGATTAAACATTCTTTACATAGATAAAAATATAAAAAACTCTCTCCTATTTGAAACGTTATTCCTCCTGTAAGTTCTCCTTCATTCCCATAATCTTCTCCGGTCAACATAGCCACATAGTTCATACTGTTCGAGCAACAAGGACACGTTGCCTCTATAGAATCTTCTATGTATAGGGGTACTCCAACTATTCTACAAATATAATCTCTTCCCATCGCATCAAAAGCTTGGTCATTTTCATCTTCATCACAAGGGACATCATAATTCTCCATCGTTACTAATTTCATATCATATTTCGGCAAAGGAACTGGTATCTTATCAATTAATTCATACTTCCAATTAAACATCTCACTTTGAGTAATGGTATGTATAGAACGTTCCATTATATTTATTTTGAAGTTTTGCACATCTTCATATAAGGAACAATTTAAACAAGTAATTAATGGCAACTCTCTTAATTCTTCTATCTTAAGTTCCTCTAATCTAGAATCATTCAAATCAAAGGTAAATATTTGATGTGCTTGTTCATTACATTGCGGACATATAGGAACTTTCCAAGTGTCTCCACCAAAATAATGACCATATCCCTCTTCTCCGCAAATAACTCTAAACCCTAATTTATTCATACAGTTGCCTCCACTTTATAAATTGTAGGTTAATTATACCTCATATGTAATCCTCTATTACTACCTGTCTCGTATAAATAGTTGTTTAATTTTCGATATAACATATAACAATAACGTCGTTTCTGAAGTGTTTAAAGCAATGTGAGAGGAATGAAAAACACCAAAAAATTAATTAAGAAAAAGCACTGCCAACATTTTCAGCACTGCTTTTCTATTAAACGTATCATAATAATAAGCATCTATTTTCTTTTATTCATGAGTACTTTAGGTTCATATATTTACTTTAATTTCAAGATACGCTCTATTTCCTCCACACTCAACTTACTTGCTTTTGCAATAGTTTCAAGCGATACACCAATTTCATACATCCCTCGAATCATCTGCATCTTACCTTGTTCAATGCCTTTTTCCATGCCCTCTTGTTCTGCATGAGCTAACTTAGCTTGTTCATCTAAAAGTAATTTCTCTCGAGCTTCATATGCTGTTCGGAAAGAAGAATCATGACTCATATTTTCCCATTTATTTATTGCCTTTTGTAAAATTGGATCTTGATTCATCGCAATCTCCCCCAATGTTTGAGTTAAACGTTCATCTTCATGTGCTGGTAATAATAACATCCAACAAACAAATGTATTTTCCCACGGGCTTACTTTTTCTTCACGCCATTGTTTTACCAATTTTGGTATTTTTACAAAATTAATTTCAATGTCGTCACTTAAGAGTTGCTGCGTTTTAGTATTCCATACTTCATGTTTTGCGGCTTCATTCTAATCCATAACACGTTCTTTCGCATAACAAACAAATACTTGCTTTTCCGAACATAAAGATACTACATAATATTCATCTTCAAAATGGCCTACTATATATCCCATTTTCCCTGCTAGTTCGATTGTTTCTTTATTAAAGTATACTCTTTTATGATCAAATTTCATGTATTGTATTATATTTTCTAACTCTTCTTCGCTTACTTCCTCCTGAGAGAAAAGGAACATAAGACTCCCATTCATACATGCAGGAGAAATCACATCGAAAATATGAGTTGTAGGATCATACTGGTGTATTAAAATAGTGCTCTTTAGAGTCGAACTTTTCCAGTTGAACTCTTTTAATTCTTTTTCCCAAATATAATTTTGCACCTTTGTTAATTTTTCTTGAATCCCTTCACAATTCACTAAAAGATATAAATGAAATTTTGACATCATTGTTTCCATAAATTGTTCCATGCTTGTATCAACATCAACTATATATCTGTTAATTGTTGATAACAAATTCAAGATGTTATCATTTTCAAAATTATCATGTTCATCTAATACTAGAAAATATCCGTTTTTTTCCGTTGCAGGTTTGTGTATTTCGATGTATGTTTCCATTGTTTCTCCTTCTTTTTCATTCTACCTTACCTAAAACAGCCATAAATACATCACTTCTCTCACCTGGTGCCATATACATTCCTTCCGCATCTAAGTATTCAACAGAAAAGGCTGCTAGCTCATACGCCATTTCTTGATCACATTCAAAAAGTGAATTTATAAAAATCTCTTTTCCTGTAATCTTTTGTAAGTCTTTCAAACAGTTAGACTTAAGTCTTGCATAATCAGCCACACTCTCATTAGCCCAAGACCACATCCAACTATTAGTTCCCACCGCTTTTTATTTCTAAAAAGAAAAGCGGTACAGTTTGAACTATACAGCTTCTCTTTTTCTTCAAATATCTTGTTATCTTTCACGCACTTCAAACACATTCCCACTCAGACAAGTAAAGTACAATAAGTTATTTATTTTAATTACCTCATATATGGAATCAGACTCCAAAATAAACTTTGGTAAATATAATGTGAATTCTACCTTACCAGATTTTATGTCTAAGCATTTTACTTCAAGTTCATGTGAAGACATATAAATCTTATCCTCCACATATCTCGGAGATCTTATCACGTCATGCGCAAACCTTGTTTCCCACTTAACTTGGTTATGTACTAAATCTATACAATAGACTTTTCCATTATCCATAACTACAACACACATATTATCAACTAAGTTAGGTTCAAGTTTTATTCCACCTGGTAATAAGCATTCATATATTTCCTTGCCATCGTCTACTCCAAAAAATTGAAGGCATGTTTTCCGTATTACTACATCGTCCATATCATATATATGTCTAATCAAACCTATTTTTAAGTTATCAGCTACCACATATAAATAATCCTCTTCTTCAATATCTATCTCTAAGATTAATTCTGGTGATTCTTTTTTCAAATCCCACCTTCGAATACTCTCCTCTCCCACTATTAAAGCCGTATGATTTTCTAAATATGTGGGAGTATTGGGGCGACAATCAATATTTTCTCTCCATAAAATATTACTATTTAAGTCAACAGCTGTCATACAAACTATATAAGGATCTATTAGTTCTCCTTCTTCATAACATTCTCCTATTAGAACATAATAATCAGAAAACAATCGCACCTTCAAATTTTCTCCACCAATTCCAGTATATACAGTCTGTTTCTCTTTTCCTGTTTGAATATCTAATATGATATTCAAACCATAATCCATCACAACCATTACTTCTAATACATTATTTGGTAGGAAATAAACCCCTTTTATTTCTCCTTCCAATTCTAACTCCCATAATTTCTTTCCATCTTTTGCAGACATGCACACAAGTTTTGATTCTTCCTCTTCTCTACTAATATCTCCTACAAAAACCTTATCATCTTGTTGACAAAATACAATTCCACTCTCAACAAAGTTGAGATGCTCAGTCCAAAGTGTTTTTTTATTCAATATGTCTATTTTACTAAACTTATTCGCTGGTCCATTTCCAACATATAAAAAGTCGTTGTCTCTTGAGAATTGAGGAAGAATTTCTATATTTCTTTCATTTTTCAGATCACTCCAGCTTATTTCATAACGACTTTCACTTGAATATTCCCGATAAACATTCAAGTTTCCAGTAGTAATGAAGTCCTCATCGAGCTTTTCTAGATCAATTATCTGCTTATAAGCGGCATTCAAATTAAAATGTCCTGGTACTTTACTAATTAATTTCTCTATATGTTCCTTACAAAAATCAAATACAACATTAAAAAACTGTACTCTTTCAACTGAAATAATTTCTTTACTACTACTAATATTAATCATATTTTCTTGTTGAATAAAATGTAAGGTCTTCCCATAGTTATCCAAGAATAATGTACCCTCGTTATACTTTAAAAGGTTTACCCACTCATCAAAAAAGTGTATTAAGGGCTCTATAATATCAGTCTCTTCTTCATAAATGATTTTTTCATCTAAGAGGAAAATTATTTTACCTCTTAACAATTCCAACTCGTCTTCATTAAAATATTCCAGTTTAATATTAAATCCTTCTTTTATTTTCCCCATAATGCCCTACCTCCAGTATGGCCAGTTTGCCTGTGCACCACAGTATTGACTAATTGCATTAATCCTGGTGTTTGATGGTGATGCCACGTATGGTCGACCGGATTATCTCCTTTTTGCATCCGTTTTATATCACTTGCAAAAAAGATTTTTTGTCTATTCTTTACTAGTTGTTTAGCTGCTTCTTCATTTAGATATTTGAATTGTCTATAATTACTTTCCTTCCATATTTTTAAACTGCAATATATATTTATCTTGATCATACCAATACTCATCAAAGTTATCGATATTATAATCCGAAATGAATTGTTGCTGTTTACTTTCTAATTTGTCATAACACATAACAAGATAATTCTCGAATTGTTCATCCGTCATTGCCAATTACCGCACGCTCCTTTACTTCAAGATTCCCGCTACAAGTAATATATCTCATTCTCTCAAAACCTATATAAAACTACAAAAAATTGCACTATTCTTATGAATTATAAACACTTCAAAATTAACCACGGATACCACAATATCTCTTCCGCCTCGATTTTTTGATTATCAATTAAATGAATAACATATTTTGCATCATCATAATTAGCGATAAGTGATAATTCATTTAAATTCTTACCATACTTTCTAAAATCCGTCTGTAAATTATTATGAATAAACGAATAAAAATTATTGTTACTATAGCCACATATATCAAAGCCTAACACTTCATCGTTATTGATACAGAATGGTAATGCATTTTCCATAAAATGATATATAGAACAGTCAAAATCATTTTCTTCTCGCTCATTCAATAAAAAATCAGTCCGATACTCTTCTGAAAGATTTAAACTAACAATTTCTAAATCCTCTATACCCTTTAAATAGTTTTGCTTAAAAAATCTCGCATCCTCTAAATCCCTAAAAACATTTGGCCATGAAAATCTTTTTTCCTGTATCAATGTATCTAAAAAACATTGTGCCTGTTCATGCTCTTCTTTACTAATCCTTAATCTTGAATTTATTAGTTGAGTAATAGATTCATTTTCATTTGTATTGGACCAAGGAAAAAACCAATAATCAGGAAACGTAGGCCGTACGCTATTACTTATTGTTAAAATAATTGAGGACAGTCCCTCAATTATGCAAGTTTGATAAATAAGCTCTTTTTCATATGAAATTATTATAAAACCACCGTTATAATACTTCATGTCCACCCCTCCTTCCCGTTATGAATACAAGCATTCTTCAATAACTATATTCATTTTAATATCCTCTTGGATATTCCTTTTTAAATGGTTTTCTCACTTTTTCTTTCGGATATTTCTTCTTAGTTATAGGGTTTCTATTGTATTGATTTTTAGTTTTAACATTTGGTCGAGGAACATCACCATGCGGTTTTCCTTCTCCACGAAATTGTTTCCTCAACACTCCTCCTTTTCCATTTTTTGTTTTATATCTTGTATGTGGACTTCCCTTTGCTTTTGGGTCTGGTCCTGATGGTTTACTACGAGCCTGCATAACTCTGATTTTTGCACCAATACGCCAGGCAGCATATGCACCACCAACTGCTATAGTTGCTAGCAATGCCGCTTGTCCCAAACCTGGTACGAAATATACGCCTGCAGCCATCGCCCAATGACCATCTGGATCGATGTTCATCACAGGATTGTTATCCCCATACGTATACCCATTCATTGTAACCGGATCATCCGCATCACCCGGATCAGGATCCACCGACAAGAACACACCATGCTCCGGATTATAGTATCTCGCAATCAAGTAATACATACCAATTTCTTTATCATACATGTATCCTGCATATCCAAACGGATTATCTGCTGCGATACCTTTTGCGTCACTCTTTAATACATTACCCCACGAATCATATTCATACGTTGCTACAACTTCTCTATTTCGATCTGTCATTGCGACTACATCACCGCGTGGGTTGTAGTGATAGTATAATGTTTGTCCTTGCGATTTCATAGCCATACGTAAACCATTTACGGAATACACATATTGACGAAGTACAGTTCCACTAGCATCCGTCTCATATAACGGATTAATACTATCTCCATCATAGAAATAACGTGTTACTTGACCATTTACACTCTTTTCAATACGACGATTATCCTCATCATACTTATAAGTTGCGAATGCATTGCTCTCACCTTGTTTTGTGATAGCTACAAGTTGGTCATTTTCATTCCATGTATACTTGTACTTTCCATCAGATGTACGATTTCCATTCGCATCATATGTTAATGATTCGTTTCCGAATTTTACAAGTTGATTCCCATCATTGAATGTTGCCGCTATAGATTTTGTTTCTTTTCCATTCTCTACAACTTTCATACTCGTACGGTTTCCAAATCCATCATATGTGTATGATTTACTTGTTCCGTTTGGTAATGTTTCGTTTAATAATTGATTAATCGGGTCATATACAAAGTTCGTTTCTGTTACTTTTCCGCCCGCACCTTCATGTTTAATCTTCGTACGGTTGCCTGCTTGGTCATATTCATATCTTTCAGAAAGTAGAATACTGTTTGATGTACCGACTACTAAATCTTTAATTTTGTTCGCATGGTCATAGTTAAACGTCGAACCTGAACCATTACCAGCTGTATACGTACGAACGTATCGATTTGATCATCATAATCAAATCGATACGTTTGAGAGCCATCTGTTGCACTTATACAGAAAATGCACCTCTAACTGTTATTTTTGTCTAACAATTAGAGATGCACTTCCAAATTTAATCTATCTTCCTCTACTAGTCTTTTCTATCTATTTTTCTATATCAATTCATACCTCTTTAATATTTAACTAAATACTTTATAGTAAATTAAATTCACCTTCACTAGGATACACCTGTATATAATTTTCTTCATCGTTTACATAGGCAATTTTCACACCATCTAACAACTGCTGATTTTCTAATTCATCTAGAATTGTCTTCAACGCTTTATCAACGTCAATTACAAAGTTAAATATGTTAATTGTCCCGCTACCAATATCTCCACCATCGCAATGGCCATTTCCAGACCATCCCAATGCTTCATCCATAATCTCTTGAACTTGTTGTCGTTTTTCCAACGCTGCTTCCAACTGATTGTCTTTATAATCATATTGTAAAACAAATTCTATCAATTCTTCCTCATCGATTTCCTTATAACCATCCGCCAAATGTTCATCTGCTAACTCTTTCATTTCTTTTTCAACACGTTGGAATGGATACAGTTCTATTTCATACATTTCACCTGCATCCCCAACACAGCCGCAATGTACAATTAAAGTTTTCTCATCTTCTTCCCATACTTCCCAATACAACATTTTATCCTTTTCTTGCTTAATCAGTTTAATCATGTGGACACCTTCTTTTTATTTATACATTTACAACCCATTGTCTACGAGGATTCTCCCCAATTAATGCAACACTATCATTAGAGAGCCATTTTAAATCTCCTAAATATGGCGCGAACATAAACTCATGTGGACCAACTCTATGCAGTAGTTCCCTCTTTAACTCATTCTTATCACGGTAATCTTTTACAATTATATAAATAAGATATTCATTAATATTATGCATGCAAAATATCTCTGCCATATATCTTCTTCCAGGACTTACTTTCTTTTTCCATACATAATTATTTTCATATTTTTTTTCAATTACTTTATTATAAGCTTCTTGGAATGGATGGTATTCCCACTCAAATATTTCTCCAATACTTTTAGTAGCTCTCTGTATTATATCAAGAAGCATTTGATTCTTTTGCTGATTGGTCAAAGAAATATATTGTTCTAATTTAAAAACAATTTGAATTTCCATAAAGCCATCAACATTTATCAAACTACCTTCGGATAATTCATCCACCAAATGAATTATTATTTCTTTAGTTTCAGATGTATGATATCTCCCTAAACAACTAATATATAAATCTGATATACATCTAGATTCATCGCGAATTTGTACAGCCTTATCTTGAAATTCCTCTTTATAATAAAACTGTGTAGCTTGTTCTTCATTTAATGTTTTTTCTTTCATAACCTTTCGAATTTCTGAAATATATTTATGCGGATTAAATTCTAATACAAATTTAATATCTCTTAAAATCATATCATCCCTCCAGAATACCCAGTTTAAAATCTTTTAGGTTTGGGATTTGTATGTTTATACAAGTTATTTCCCTGATTAAACCTTTTATTAACCCAATTTTTTTCCCAATTCAAGGCCATTCGTCTATTTTGCACATTTTTAACAACTATTCTCGCAGCATACTTGTCGGATTTAGCTTGCTTATTCCAATCACGAACTTGTTGATTTGCACGAGGCGATGTACCATTCTTATGTAATTTTTGGCCACTAATCCCCACTTTTACTACATTACCTGTAGATTTATTGTATATTTCATATCCATACTGTCTTTTTGTACTATTTTTATATTTTCCCATTCATCTTTATTCTCTTTAAAATCTTTTTGCAAAAAAAATAGAAACTCTATCAGTTTTTCTTTTGAATCCACATTATCAATTAAATTATAGATATCCACATTATTCCTCCTTTTATATTTTTTCTACTACCTCTAACTGCTATAGATTCCCCTTAATTTTTAATAATTAAATTACCATTCCTTAGTTCCTTTTGTCTTACTCTTTAATACGTTGCCCACGCGTCACCTTCACATGCAATAATAGATACCGAGATTACTCACGCTATATAAACAAAGGCGAAGTCTTCAAAGAGACTCCGCCTTTTCAACGTCCAATAAACTTCAATACTTACTAGCGACTGTATAAACATCGTTTCTCATTTACCAAGCTGTTTATGTTTTTTTCAAAATTCACAACAAAACTAGTAATATTTCTACATCCTCTTCTATTTAATTCTCATTATAATTTCTCGAAATATTTTTAATAAACTCTTTATCTTGTACTTCATCTTCAAAATTCAAGGATATAAATTTATCTAACGAACTCCAATTATAAAACGGTGTTAATTTATGTTTTAAACCACTCTCATTTTTAATTGCAAGTATATTAATCCCATAACTTCTATCTCCAATAATAATCCATTCTTTTGATGGAGGGAACCAGGCTACTACAAATGAATTATGCATAATAGAATCCGCCATACTGTCTTGAGGATATTCTTCTAATACATCCATGTATTGGTCTCCTGTTAAATCACAAGGAAGTTTCAACCAATTATAATATCCAAATTCCTTATAATAATATTCTTCAGGGTGAGGATCTAATACGCCCATAATAACAAAAGAATCATGTGTAGTTTGAGCTAATTTTCTTATTTCATTCCAGCCATCATCATACATTAAAGAATCAAATTCACCAAACATATAATTTCCATAATCGTTTTGAAACACTTGATTTGGTAAGCTTAAATCAAAATGAATCATCCCGTCTAATTCATGCTTCCACTTATCAAAGACTTCCTTATTTTTAATACTTAATGATTTTAAATTCAACCTCTCTCCTCCTAATCTATCCTTTCAATCTAATTTTCAATGTAGCCCTTTGTTTACCTTTTGGAGTATAATCTGCTGTTGGTTTTTTTGTTGACTTTGCGTTATTTCTTACAATATATTTTGCGCCATTTTTTATCATTATGGACACATTCCCATCTTTAGATTTACTAGCTTTCCACCCATTTTGTGCTAAATTATTTTCAAACTCTCTTCTCGTTAAATTGGTCTGCCTATTCCTAACGATAGTACCCGGTTTTGTAACATCTTTATAACTAGAGGTTTTATTCCCTATGTTCCCCTTGTATTTTTTAGCACTTTTTGTAATTTTAGATATTTTTTGTACCTTTTTATAAGCTTTATACCCTTTATAGATACGATATCCATATATTCCAGCAATAATAACTGGATGATGTCCATCAGCATCTATTTTCATCACTGGATTATTATGAGCATATGTGTAAGCATTTTGAGTGATTGGATCATCTTCATCACCCGGATCAGGATCCACAGACAAGAACACACCATGCTCTGAATTATAGTATCTTGCAATCAAGTAATACATGCCAATTTCTTTATCATACATGTATCCCGCATATCCAAACGGGTTGTCTGCTGCGATACCTTTTACTTCACTCTTTAATACATTACCCCACGAATCATATTCATACGTTGCTACAACTTCCTTGTCTTGATTCGTCATCGCAACGACATCACCACGGGGATTATAGTGATAGTATAACGTTTGTCCTTTTGATTTCATTGCTAGTCGTACGCCACTTGTAGAGTATACATATTGACGAAGGACATTCCCATTTCCATCTGTCTCATATAATGGGTTAATACTGTCTCCATCATAGAAGTAGCGTGTTACTTGACCATTTACACTCTTTTCAATACGACGACTATCATTATCATATTTATACGTTGCGAATGCATTGCTCTCACCTTGTTTTGTGATAGCAACAATTTGGTCATGTTCATTCCACGTATACTTGTACTTCCCATCAGATGTACGATTTCCATTCGCATCATACCTTAACGATTCGTTTCCGAATTTGACAAGTTGATTTCCATCATTAAACGTTGCCGCTATAGATTTTGTTTCTTTTCCATTCTCTACAACTTTCACACTTGTACGGTTTCCAAATCCATCATATGTGTAAGATTTAGTTGTTCCGTTTGGTAATGCTTCATTTAATAATTGGTTAATCGGGTCATAGACAAAGTTTGTTTCTGTTACTTTTCCGCCCGCACCTTCATGTTTAATCTTCGTACGGTTACCCGCTTGGTCATATTCATATCGTTCAGAAAGTAGAATACTGTTTGATGTACCCACTACTAAATCTTTAATTTTGTTCGCATGGTCATAGTTAAAGGTAGAACCTGAACCATTTCCAGCTGTGTACGTACGAACATTTCCTTGATCGTCATAATCAAAGCGATACGTTTGAGAACCGTCTGTCACACGAATGTTTTGATCTAACGTGTTGTAGTCATATGATACTTTATTTGTGTATCCGCCTTGCGTTACTGTTTGTTCTTTTAGTTTTTCTGTCTTACTGTTTGCTTTGTCGTGATATGCCCAGTCAACTTTTCCGCCTCGGCTATCTGTTGCGCTTGTGACACGGTCTGCCTTGTCGTATGTTTTCGTACGTTCTACGCCATTGACATGGTCTTTTACTTTCGTAACTTGTCCATTTTGATCACGTTCAAATGTAAATGAATCTTTTCCATTTCGCTTTTCACCAATGACGCGATCTGCTGTATCATATACAGACTCTAAGATAGAACCATTTGGCATTTTTGTTTTAATCTTGTTTGCATTTTCATCATACGTATGTTCAATACGACGGTTTAACGCATCGATATACACTGTATTTTTATTATCTACATCATATTCATATTTGTGTGTTTGCGTTTTCCCACCAAACATGACAGATTTTTCTGTTGTGTTTCCATTATGATCATAACGATAATTTACAGAAGTACCATTTTTTAATGTAACCTTCGTTAATAGATTATCTTTGTTGTAATCATATAGTTTTGTATTTCCTTTTTCATCTGTTTCGCTCTTTTTATTTCCTGATGCATCGTATGTGAAACTATTTTTCTGTCCTTCTTCATCATACGTCGCAACAACATTTCCATCGTTGTCGTACTCGTTTTTAATAAGAGCGTTACCTTCTAGTAAACGAATATTATCAAACCAAACTTTTCCTTTATTCTCTCTTCTAAATAGAAGATAGACTTCCATACGCTTAATTGGTTTCGTAGCAGGGATTACAACTGCACTACGATTCCAATCATTTGTACCACTTGGGAATTTCGCTTGATAGTTCGTACCAGTACCATCTTGATAATACACATCTGCCCAAATAGAGTAATCTCTTGAGAGCTTATCTGGTGCGGTATTTTCTACATTTTGAGATTTAGACATCCCTGTTAATGTAATTGTTTCTGCCTTTTGTTGGTTTAAATGTATATGTGTGCCGTATCCTACATCTGAACCACCATATTGACTGCGTTCTAATACAATAGACGAATCTCCTGTAAAGCTTTCCTCATGGGAAGTATCTTTCGGATCACAACTTGATCCATCTCCGCGAATCCACCCTGGAATACAACCTTTTTCCGTCATATTCTCTACACTACTATTTTCAATTGGGTTAAAGCTTGAAGACACCTCTCCTTTTTCAAGTTGCATCTTATCAAACCATGCAGAACCACTTGAATCCGCTCGATTATAATCAACTTGTAGATAGATTCTAACTTTTTTCGTTTGGCCTGTCGTCTTAAAAGTTACTTGGCGATTCGTCCAATCTTTCTCGCCTTCTATCCTGTTATGACGTGTATCAAACCAATTATTCCCACCATCAAGAGGATTTCCGTCTTCTTTTAACAACTGAACATTAAAGAATGCACCAGCATGCGTTAATGCTGTTTTCATCATCCCACTTAATGTATATGTTGTGTTGGGTTCTACTACAATATCCTGAATCGCACTATGGTAGCCCCAACCAGCGTTTTGCGCTTTTACCGTCATTTGTAACGATGAAGCTCCGCCCAATCCACCAGGTGCAAAGATTACATCTTTTTTCAATGCCCCTTGGCTATTACCTTTTTCTTCTTTCCATCCATTCGTTATATCCATCTCAAAGCTTGGATTTTTAATCAGGTTTTCCCCTGTCCCTAGCTCTCTAGTTGTTTCAATTGGATTTCCAAACTGATCATACTGCATGAAAGATGATGTATTTGCGGCTTGGTCAGTTTCAGACACTTCTGTATTCGCTGCTTTATAAGCAACTGTTGTTTCACGATTCTCATTATCTGTCGCTTTTATAAGCCCGTTGTCTTTATTGTACTCAAACTTTTCTGTTCCCATTTCATCCGTAACAGAAGTTACATTCCCATTACCATCATAGGTCGCTGTTTCTGTTTGATTTTTAGGCGTTGTTGTTTTTACTAAATTATTTGCATTGTATTCATAAGATGTCGTTAAATTCAGACGTCCCACATCTTCAACTGTTTTCACTGGGTTTCCAGCATCGTTATACGTATAAACAGTTTTACGACCTTTAGGATTCGTTAACGTAACTTCTTTCGTATCTGTATTATATGCTAATGTCGTAGCTTTTCCTAATGGGTCCGTTACTTTTACTAATCTATTATTCTCGTATGCATATGATGTTTTATATGGTTTTGCATCTGTATGTTGCGGATCATAAATAGATGTTAGTAAACCATTATCATATCCGTATTTATATACTTTTCCTTCTGCTGTTGTAGAAGAAACAAGTAAATCCCCATCATATTTAAATGTAATCGTTTTGCTATCTGAACCGATTACTCTTGCTGCTTTTTTATTATTCCCATCATATTGTACGACTAACTCTTTACCAGAAGCGTTCTTTACTTTTGATAAACGTGATTCCCCATCATACTCATATGTCGTCGTATTTCCGTATTTATCTTTTGTATACTGGATACGACCTTGTGCATCTCCAGATTTATAGAAAGTAACCGTTTGGTCTTTATCTTTTATTTCATATCCGCCTGATACTTGTTTAATTTCTAAATATATACCAGTAGGAGCTTGATACGCATTATCTCCCGTTCTAGTAAAAGTAATATTTGCGCCATCGGCAGAAATTAATAGTAAGTTTCCATTTCCTTCAGCCAAAATTCTTTCTTCTAATCCACTAGACCAACCTGTACCAAATAGGCCTACTTTTTTACTTTGGCTATTATACGTTCTTTCTACTGATACATCCGGTCCGCGCCCAGATAACGTAATATCTTTCTCACTCATGATAAAGTTACCATTTGTAGCATTTACTTTACCATTTAGTACTGGAACCGATGCCCAGTAATCAAACATCCCTGTAAACCCAAAGTCTTGAGCAAATTTAGGTACAAACTCATGCGAAATTTCACTTTCAGCATGCCCCGCAGTACTATACGCTGTTACACGGAACCAATAATTTTTAAAGCCAGCATAAATTCCGCCAGAATTTTTATACACAGGTGATGGATCAACTGCTAATTCTGCACCTTTTTTATCATGATGAAGTAAATATTGGCCTTTTGCAATTTCATCTTTCGTTGGCCAAATTTTCTCATTTTGTGTTGTCCAATTCGTCTTATTTCCTACATCAAAAGCCTCATAATCTTTTCCATTATATATCCAAACTTTATATCCAGATGCTGCCGGGACCGCATCCCACTTTAATGTGACATATCCCGTTTCCTTATCTGTCGCATTAATATAAGCTGAACCATCTGGCTTTTTCACTTGCTCTAACGGAATAAATGGAACGACTCCATCCGAAAGCGGACTTTCACCAAATGGATACTCGGCTACAATACGAAACCAGTAGCTACTTCTTCCACTATAATCTCCGTACGGACCGCCTGCTTGATAAGCATTTTTATATATTTGTCCTGGGTTAGTAGGTGCTTCTGCCCCTTTTCCGTCATCATGTATCCAGTATCGTCCTTGTGCAATCTCTTCTGGCGTCGGGAATATTTTTTTGTCTTTCGTCGTCCAGCTTGTCACATTTCCAACTGAAATATATTCATAGTCATATCCGTTAAAAATAGCTACTTTATACTCGGTTGCTCCTGGGACCGGATCCCATTGTAGATTGAAGTGACCTGAACCACTCCCGCTCCCATTTGAGTAAGCTTGTACTTTCGGTGTATTTGGTTTTGCGTAAGAATATTTCACTTCTAAGTACGGTGCATTTTCTCCATTTTCAGCTGCAATAAATTTTTTCCAATGGCTTTGCCCGTTTCCATTTGCATGTAGCTTAAAGCCGTTATTTTGCTTTGTGCCTTCCACCCATGCTTTTACTGTATTCGTTACATTAAACTGCGCCCATTTTCCGCGTCCGACATCAGTTTGTGCAATGTTATTAGAACCTGGTTTATTATTCCAGTTCACACCACCAACATTCCATCCACCTGTTACTTCATCTAACCAAACACCATTCGGTTGATTTCCATAATAATGCCAAACTGCATAGGCATGGAATGTTGCACCTTCAATCTTTGCACCTTTTAAATCTGAAACATTCGGTTTAATAAATGCAAAGTTTGTTCCAGATGAGCCATCATAATACCCAACTTTTAACGTGTAAGCATTTTGACCTGAATCCCACAGTTTTCCTCCTGAATAATTGACAGTTGGATAGGCACTTGCAGCGTATGCATTTTCAAAGTTACCTAGTTCAACAGAAGGATCTACATATACTGGATATTTTCGCTCTGGTGCCTGTAACCACTGCGGGTCTGCAGTAACAGTTAATGTATATGTTTTTTCATCTGTTTTCTCAATAGTGTAACGAACCGCATCTGACGTTACAGCCTCACCTGATTGTTGATCCACATTTGAATCATTCATATACGGTTTCGGTAATGTGAATACTTTTTCTTTTTTCTCATTTTGGAAGTCGATTGAACCATCTTCCTGTAAGCTCGGTGTTAAATCTGTTTCTAATGCAAACGTAAAAATATGATGTCCTGTATATTCACGTAAGACAAAATCTTCTTTGACATTTTCGTTAAACGTCGTACTCTTTAAATCAATATTTGGAAAAATCCCTTTATACCATACTGTATTATTTTCATGTGTTGCGGTTACTGGTGATGGCTTCACTTCACCTTTTTCACCATTTGCACTCATTAATTTGTACTGAATGGTATGATCCTTTACTTTAAATTGAACGTACTTTCCATCTTGTGTTGTTTTCTCGAATTCTGGTTCTAATGTTGTATTTTCCGTTACAATCTTTGCGTTAGGTGCTTCTACTAATTTCGGTGAAACCTCTTCTAACTTTCCATCCTTCTCAACATGAATTGGTTCCGTATATATCTTTTTCGTATACGTACCATCATTATTATCGAAAACTTTCTCTGTTTCCGTTCTTTCTTCTACAATCTCAGTCGGACTCGCCTGTGCTTTAGTCTTATCCTTCTTTAATTGATCTGGATGTGGATCTGGTAATTCCTTTTCTTCTTTCTTTTCCACTTCCGGACTTTGTTCTGAATTTGGAGATGGTGTAAACGGTGGTGCCGTTTCCGCCAATCCATTGAGTGGTATGGAGGTAACAATTAATGCAACTACGATAAGTTGGATTAAATACCTATACCATTTCTTTGCTCCCATAAACTCACCTCGCTGAAATATTTTTAACATATATAATGTTACATATCACAATGTAAACAAATGAAATAGTAAAGTAAATATCGTTTTAAAGTTTTGAAGATTTTGTGTACAAAATCCGACAATTTAACAACAATTTTATAAATATTATGACAGATATCTATTTTTATTATATAATTTAAGATTAACAATAATAGATGCGATTATTGTTTGCTAGCGACATGATATAAATATCATTCAACTAACCTTTTATTTTCACTTTCAATTTTGTTCTAATATTCAATGAAGCTAATATACTGAGCTTCATATTCCTGGTGTAAATGTGCCTCCCTTAACTGTAATACCTTTATTTATAGAAGGTAATAAGAATATATTCCTTAATAACTGTTTGAACACGCCCCCACGCCTTGTTATATTTCATATGTGAAAAAGTTATCACTACAAATAAAAGAGGAAGCCTCCTAAAACATATTTTAGGAGACTTCCTCTTATTAATAGATTGCTGATTTTAACTCTCTTAAATCACAAAATCCTCTGGAATAAACACCTTCACTTCTTTCGGCTGTACGTATACAACATCACCCGCTTGAATGCTTAGCTGTTTGAACTGTTCTTTACTAATTTCTGCTTCTAAATACTCATCTGTTCCGTCTCGTTTTAATTCTACATATACGACAGGTCCAACTGCGTGAGAATATGATACTTTCGCCGGGATTGCATCTACGCTTTGTTTTGTACGAGAGATAGATAAGTGATGTGGCCTTACGTAAGCTACTCCGTCTACGTTTGAAACGTGTTTATGCTCTGGTGCTTCTAGTTCCACCGATCCTACATTTAGCTTACCTTTATGGACGCGGCCGTGAAATAAATTTACATTTCCTAAAAAGTCGTACACGAACGGGCTTGCTGGGTTTTCATATACTTCTTCCGGCGTTCCCATTTGTTCAATGCGCCCTTCATTCATTACAACGATGCGATCCGCAACGTCTAGTGCTTCTTCTTGATCATGCGTTACGAATACGCTCGTAATTTGAAATTCGTCATGTAGTTTCCGAAGCCATCTTCGTAATTCTTTTCTCACCTTTGCATCAAGGGCACCGAACGGTTCATCGAGTAATAAAATTTTCGGTTCGACTGCAAGTGCTCGAGCTAGTGCGATACGCTGCCGTTGTCCACCAGATAATTGCGCTGGATAACGCTTAGCAAGGCCATCCATTTTTACAAGCTTTAATAATTCTGTTACTTTTTCTTCTATCGCTTCTGCTGAAGGTCTTAAGCTTTTCTTTCTTACTTTTAAACCGAAAGCGACATTTTCAAATACATTCATATGTTTAAAAAGCGCATAGTGTTGGAAGACGAAACCGACTTGCCGATTTTTTACGTGAATGTCTGTTAGATCTTCCCCTTCAAATGAAATAGAACCTTCATCCGCTTCTTCTAATCCTGCAATAATTCGTAATAACGTCGTTTTTCCAGAACCTGACGGGCCTAATAAGGCGACAAGTTCACCCTTTGGGATATCCAAATGAATGTCTGTCAACGCTTGAAATGTACCATATTGTTTTGATACACCTTGAATTTGAATACTCACCGTAATCCCCCTTATTGTCGTTTTTCCATTCGCCATTCGATCCAGTTTTTTATAACAAGCGTAAATACCGCGATTAATGACATTAACGTCGCTACTGCAAACGCTGCTGAAAATTGATATTCATTGTACAAAATTTCAATATGAAGCGGCATCGTATTCGTAATGCCACGCACGTGACCTGATACAACAGAAACGGCTCCAAACTCACCGATAGCACGGGCATTACATAAAATCATGCCGTATAAAAGGCCCCATTTTATATTTGGAAGCGTAACGCGCCAAAACATTTTCCAGCCACTTGCGCCAAGTGATAAAGCTGCCTCCTCTTCACTTTTCCCTTGCACCTGCATAATCGGAATTAATTCACGTGCAACGAACGGGAAAGTTACAAAGATTGTTGCGATAATAATGCCAGGAACAGAGAAGATAAGTTTCACTCTATGTTCGAGTAGCCATTCACCAAGAGCCCTCCTCGGTGTGAAGAGTAAAACGAACACTAATCCTGCGATAACTGGTGACACGGCAAACGGCAGTTCAATAAGAGATAATAATACCTGTTTCCCCTTAAACTGAAACTTTGTAATAAGCCACGCGGCCGCTATCCCAAATATCGTATTAAGTGGCACAACGATTAACGCCACGAGAAGCGTTAACCTAATTGCTGAAAATGCTTCTTGATCTGTGATAGCGGCAAGATATACATCAAATCCTTTTTCAAAAGCTTTCAAAAAAATTGTTACGAGCGGGAGTAATAGAAAGAGAGATAAAAATAAAACTGTAATCGTAATTAATATACTCGGTACAAGTTTAGATTCTTTTTTAGCTGACACGCTTTTTACTATTTTCTTTTCTAATAATGTTGGTTCCATTTTCTCTCCTCCTATTCACTTTTTAATTCATGCCTTCTACTCCAGCTTTGAATCATGTTAATAAAAAGAAGGAAAAGAAGCGAAATGATAAGCATAACAGCTGCTACTGCTGTTGCTCCTGCATAATCATAAGCGGTGCGATTTCTGTTTTCATCGGCATATTACCTGCGATGAAAACGACAGATCCGTATTCTCCTAATGCCCGTGCAAATGCGAGTGAAAAGCCAGCAAGTAAAGCTGGGAATATTTCTGGCAAAATGATTTTCACAAATATTTGGAAGCGTGACGCCCCTAAACTAGAAGCCGCCTCTTCTACTTCTTTATCAATATTTTGAAGTACCGGTTGCACCATTCGAACGACAAATGGTAAACCAATAAACGTAAGTGCAACAATAATTCCGAGCGGCGTAAAAGCTACTTTTATATGAAACATACTAAATATTTTCCCCACCCAGCCATTTTCGGCATATAGCGTTGTCAGTGTAATACCAGCTACAGCAGTCGGAAGAGCGAAAGGTAAATCTATTAATCCATCTAACAATCGTTTCCCTGGAAATGTATAACGAACGAGTACCCAAGCAATTAATAAGCCAAAAATGGCATTTACAACCGCTGCTGCAAGTGAAGTCGTTAAACTCACTTGATAAGAATGCAGCACACGCTCGCTCGTTACAACTTCAGCAAATTTCTTCCAACCTAACTGTGAAGTTTGAATAAATACGATAGAAAGTGGTATAAGTACGAATAAACTCATATATAGCATTGTAAATCCAAGAGATAATCCAAACCCCGGTAAAACACGTTTTTTCCTCATCTTCTTTCACCTCATCCCCCCTTATTTTTTATAAATTTGATCGAATACACCGCCATCATTAAAATGTTTTTCCTGCGCTTTTTTCCAACCGCCAAATAGTTCATCTACTGTAAATAATTGAACTTTTGGAAATTGAGATGCATATTTTTCTGCTACCTTTTCGTTACGAGGGCGATAGAAGTTTTTCGCTGCAATTTCTTGCCCCTTTTCTGAATACAAATATTCAAGATATCCTTCTGCCACTTTTCTCGTTCCTTTTTTATCAACTACTTTATCCACAACAGCTACTGGTGGTTCCGCTAGTATACTAATTGGAGGTGTTACAATTTCAAATTTATCTTTTCCGAGCTCTTTTTGTGATAGTAATGCTTCATTTTCCCACGCGATTAATACGTCACCAATTCCTTTTTCAACGAAGGTTGTCGTTGCTCCGCGTGCCCCTGAATCTAGTACTTCCACGTTTTTATAAATTTGACCGACAAACTCTTTCGCTTTATCTTCACTATTGTTATATTTTTTTAGCGCATATCCCCATGCCCCTAAATAGTTCCAACGTGCTCCGCCTGATGTTTTCGGATTAGGCGTAATGACAGACACACCTTTTTTCGTTAAATCATCCCAATCTTTAATTCCTTTCGGGTTTCCTTTTCGTACAAGAAATACAATTGTTGATGTGTACGGAGTGGAATTATCCGCAAGTCGCTTCTGCCAATCTTCTGCTAGTTGTTTCTTCTTGCTAATCGCATCAATATCATAAGCTAGCGCTAGCGTAACAACGTCTGCTTCTAAGCCATCAATAACAGAACGCGCCTGACTTCCAGATCCTCCGTGCGATTGTTTTACATTTACTGTTTGCCCATGCTTCTCTTTCCAGTACTTCGCAAAATCTTTATTAAAATCTTGATATAACTCACGTGTTGGATCATAGGAAACATTTAAAAGTTCGACTGTTTTTTTGTCTCCACTTCCTTCAGAATTACTAGTGGATGTTGCTGAACCACACCCTGATAAAAGTACAACTGCTGATAATAAAACACCTGTACTTTTCATAAACGCTGTCTTCCCCCACTGTTTCATCGTTAAATCCCCCTTAGTTTATACAATAGAAAAAGGCACACAATATATTCACAAACGTGAACATTGTGCGCCTTCAGTTTATCTGATTAGCTTCTAATGTATTCGATTTCTTTTCATTTTAATTCTGTAATTCGCATGTGTCAACTTGGAATTTGTTTTTTTAATAACGAAAAGTCAGTGAGGATTTTCCCTCACTGACTTTTCGTTCACTTTATTTCTTCAACTTATCCGCCTTCGCAATAAATTGTGCTGCTTCCGCACGGCTTACCGCTTTATCTGGAGCCCAGCCATTATCTGTTCCAATTGAAATGTTTTCTTGGATTAAAATATTGGCATACTTCGCACCCCAATGATTGTTTAAGTCAGCAAATTCTTTCGGTAGTTTTATATTTTCATTTCTTTCTAATTTATATGCATTTACTAGCATAGAAGCCATTGATGCACGGTTAATTAACCCGCTCGGATTAAAGTTCCCCCTCTCATCACCTTTTACAATACCTGCTTTTTCAACAGCAGCGATATACGGCGTTGCCCAGTGATTTTGTGCATCAGGGAATGATGGCTTTGCATCTTTCTTAATTTCTAATCCTAAAACAGTTGCTAATATTTTTGCAGCGGAACTACGATCAATATTTTCAGCTGGTGCAAATGTACCGTCTGGCTTACCGTGCACTGCTTCTTTATCTACTAAATATTGAACTGATTCTTGTGCCCATGCTGGTACGTCAGAGAATTTAGGCTTCTGTTCAATTGCACTCGCATCAATTTCAAACTGTATTTGATATTTATGATCATATTTAATTGCTGGAATTAATATATGCATTTGCATATTATATTTTTTCGAAAACTCATCAATTTCAAATTGAACAACTTTCGTACCGTTATTCGCTTTATCTTCGGAAATCACTTTTACATCATGGAATGTCCCTACTTTATTCGTATCTTCTACTCTAAGATACTGGAAATAGCTACTATCTTGAACTGTTAACGTAACGATTTTTTTATCACCTTGAACGGTTACTTTTGCATTTTTTAAATATGTAGAAGCAACCGATGTATCATTCGTTTGATCTTTATAAGTCTTTAAAATAACGTCATACGTGCCATCTGCTAGTCTACTATTTGCTTTCATTTCAACCGCTGCTTCAGCTTTCGCGATTGGTGTCATAATACCGTTAAATGGAACTACTAACGTTGCTGCTATAACGAATGCATTTACATGTTTTTTCTTAATCATTATCAATATGACATCTCCCTTTATATAAATATATCCAACACAACTATCATATTAATAATGATTATCAATATCAAATAAAAATAATAATATTATTTCCTACATAAGTACGCCTTCCGCTCGTTATTAAAAAGTAAATAATGTGCCGTATGAACTTTCCTCTCTAAATAATCAATAGAATACGAGCTTGATGGATCCACTAAATCACCTATCGCTCCTGAAAGATGATCAATGACTTGCTGCAAAATCTCTAAGTTTTTCTTCTCACTTTCAGTATTCATTTCATCCATAATGTCACAAATAAGATACTGTACTCGCCGTAAACGTAATTCCTTCTGTTCCACTTATATCTCCTCCTTATTAGTCATATTACGGTTTAAATATATGGCACCCATAGCTTAACTAATGCTAAAAAGTAGAAAGGCAACCATCTTCATAAAGATGGTTGCCCCTATTTTTAAACTTGCATCGCTTTTTCTCTCAAAGCTCTTCTCAGCAATTTACCTGTCGTATTCTTCGGCAATTCTGTTAAAAACTCGATACTCTTTGGTACTTTATATTTCGCTAAATGTAACGTACAGTAATGCATCAGTTCTTCTTCTGTTACGTTCGTTTGTTTCAGAACGACGTAAGCTCGCACTGCTTCTCCTAAGTTTTCATCAGGAACGCCGATTACGACCACTTCTGCTACAGATTCGTGTGTATACAATACTTCCTCTACTTCACGAGGGTATACGTTATAACCGCCAACTAGGACGATATCTTTTTTACGATCAACGATATAGAAGTAACCTTCTTCATCCATTTTCGCTAAGTCTCCTGTATACAACCAGCCGTCCTTTAATGTCGCAGCTGTATCTTCTGGCGCGTTATAATATCCCTTCATAACGTTAGGCCCGCGAACAATTAATTCACCGACTGCTCCGACAGGTACTTCTTCCCCAAGTTCATTTACAATTTTATTTTCTACATGCCAAATATTTGTACCGATTGATCCTGGTTTACGCGGACGATCAAGCGGGTTAAAACAAGTAACTGGTGATGCTTCTGATAAACCGTATCCTTCTGAAACGATAACGTCAAAACGTTTTTCAAAGTTTTGCAGAAGAGCAACTGGCATTGAAGCACCACCTGAAATACAAAGGCGAAGTGTCTTCACATCTTCTGCGCTTGCTTCTTCGAATAAATATAAATAATTGTACATCGTCGGTACACCAGCAAAAATCGTCGGTTCGTACGTACGACAAATACGGAATACTTCTTTCGGACTAAATTTCGGTAACATTAAAATCGTTGCTCCGTTCACAATCGGTGCATTGACCGCCACCGTTAAACAAAATACATGGAACATCGGCAGTGCCGCAACGACGCGATCATCAGCCGTATATTGTAAATACGACGCCACATCGCTCGCATTACTATATAAATTTTTATGAGTTAACATAGCGCCTTTCGGTTTTCCAGTCGTGCCTGAAGTGTATAGAATAACCGCTACATCTTCTTCATCTAGCTCTGGGCCTTCGTAAGTTAAATCTCCAGCCCCTATCATTCTAGTAAACGTTTTCATTTTTTCGGTTTCTGTATGGTTAAAATCTGATGAGGTTTCGCATATGATGATGTTTTCTAATGAAGGAAGTCTTGTTGTAAGAGATTGTATAACAGGTAGAAGGACGTCGAGTACGATGATTGTTTTTACATCTCCATTTTGTAAAATGTAATGTATTTCGTCTGCTGTATAAATTGGATTAACTGGAATAACAGTTGCTCCCGCTTTCATTGTTCCGTATAAACCGACCAAAAAATGTGGTGAATTTCCAACAACTAATGCAACATTGTCCCCTTTTCCAATGCCCATTTCTGCTAAATTGCTAGAAAACCTTGTGACCATTTTGTTTAATTGGTCATATGAGACCGACTGATCCATAAATATATAAGCCGTTTTATCCCCCTTCTTTTTCGCCGTTTCAGCCAAAGATTGAACGAGATTCACACAAACCCCACCTTTATAAAATTTAGAATATTTAAAAATTCTAAATTAATTATATTAAAAGAAAATTAAAGTGGCAAGTGTTATTCCATTAACTGCATATAGACAGATCACTTTCTCTTCATTTACTTTGGAAGGATAAGGGAATTTTGTTTGCAAGTAATTTATGAAACTAGACCAGAAATCATTTTAGGATAATATGCACTCATCTTTTCTCTCAGCATTGCAAGTTCTTGTTTATTTAAACTCGTATACTCCCCGTACAAGTTAAGAACGTCCGCTCCATCTTCATGAAAATACACCGTAACATATAATGTTGGTAACCCTGCATTGTCTTCATCTATTGAAAAGACGACATCTGGTGTCTTATTAACAGCGCTGAATGTTTCATTTCTTTTCCACTTCTTATTTTGAAACATGTCTTGTATTTCCTGTATCTTTCGTCTGTTATCTGTATGCGTAAAATATATAACATTATCTTTCGCTGGCTTTCCAATAGATAAAAGTGTGCGACTTTGGGACGTTTCATCGTTACAAGCTGTCATTCCGATGACAAAGCTGAGCAATAATACAACGTACATTACCCTCTTCATTTCAATCCGCCTCCTTTTAAATATATATATTCCTTTATAAGGGGCAAATGTCTTGTGATTTGATGGTATATGAAATTATATCGGCGATTTTTCACATATATCAGCGCAACTCCATTTATATCAGCGATTTTCCAAATATATCGACCGCAACTCGAAATATATCAGCGATTTTTAAAATATATCGACTTACCGACAAAACGCGACAATCTACGCAAAAAAAGAGGCTGCTCGTTACGGCAGCCTCCCTTATTTTTAGAAGAATAAATGTAGGAAATCTTCTGTTGTAATATTACCGAAGTAGCGTGCGATATCTACGCCTTCTAAAGCTGCAGTAAATGCATCTTTATCGAATTGTACGCCTGTTAGACGTTCTTCAATATCATGCACATCTAGTGAACCGAAGAAGTCACCGTAAATTTTGCATTCTGTTACTGTTCCTTTTTTCACTTCAAGACGAACATCAACTTGTCCAACTGGGAAGCGGTGTGAATGTTGTAAGTTGAACTTCGGAGATTTTCCGTAGTTCCAATCCCAATTTTGGTAGCGCTCTTCAGAAAGTTTATGGATTTCTTTCCAATCTTCTTCTGTTAATTCATACGTTGGAATTTCTGTTTCCCCTTCGAAAATTGTTTCTAGAAGAAGTTGTCTAAACTCTTCTGTCGTCATTTCTTCGTTCAGGAACTCTGTAATATTCGCAACGCGGCTACGGATTGATTTAATGCCTTTTGATTGGATTTTATCCATTTTTACTTTTAACGCTGATACGACGTGATCGATTTCAGAGTCAAATAGTAACGTACCGTGACTGAACATACGACCTTTCGTTGAGAACTGCGCGTTACCTGAAATTTTTCTACCTTCAGCTAAAATGTCGTTACGACCACTTAGTTCTGCATTTACACCTAATTTACCAAGCGCTTTCGTTACAGGCTCTGTGAATTTTTTGAAGTTACTGAAACTGTCCCCATCATCTTTCGTAATAAAGCTGAAGTTTAAGTTTCCTAAATCATGATATACTGCGCCTCCGCCTGATAGACGACGAACGACATGAATCCCTTTTTCTTTTACGTAATCAGCATTAATTTCTTCTACTGTATTTTGGTTTTTACCAATGATAATAGAAGGTTCGTTAATGTAGAACAGTAAATACGTTTCGTTAATATCTAAATTCTTCACACAATATTCTTCAATTGCTAAGTTTATTCTAGGATCTGTAATTCCTTTATTATCAATAAATAACATCGTATCACCTCATGAGTTCCATACGTAGCCACTATGCGCTAACGTAATATGGCCACTGAAAATTTGTTTTGCTTCTGTTACTAAATCAGCTGGATTGCCTGTATGCGGTAAGTGCGTTAATAAAAGTTCTTTTACATTTGCATCTTTCGCAATACTTGCTACTTCTGTACTATTCATATGCCCTGCTTTTGCAGCCTCTTGATGTGCATACATATTACACTCACAAATGAAAAGATCAGCATCTTTCGTGAATGGAATAAATTCAGGAATATAACTGGAATCTGCGCTATATACTACAGCGTCATTACCTGCTGTAATACGCATCGCAAAGCATGTAACAGGATGAACAGTTTTTAAGAATGAGATCGAGAACGGTCCAACTTGAAGTGTTTCTTCTGGATTGTACGCGATTCCTTTCGTATGCGGTTCATGCGTTAAAGAATGGAATCCACTCTCATCAAACGTATGACCGTATATTGGTAACTCCGGTAGTTGTCCTCTTGTGGCACTCATAATTAATCTCGCATATTGCAATACCCCAATATCTGCAACATGATCGTGATGGTAGTGCGACAGTACAACTGCATCTATATGAGACGGTGTTATATATTTTTGAAGCTGTGCTAGTACACCACTACCACAGTCTACAAGTAAACGAAAACCATCGTGTTCAAACAAATACCCCGACGTTGCTTCTCCCGCTTCTGGAAAGCCGCCCCAAAAGCCGACAACAGTCATTTTCATATGTATCCATCCTTTCTAAAACCGAGTAGAAATGCATGTTTTACTTACATCCTACATTGTTAACTATAATCCATTTCCTAAACTTTTTCATTAATTTTCAATTTTGTTATAAAACAGTTGTTGACTTTTGTTTTTTGTACTAATACAATGATAGTAAGAAATGGAAATGGAGGGATTGACATGATCGATCAACCAATGGAGTTTTTCAGAAATTTACCGACGAAAACTTGTGCGCACTGCGGGAAAGAAATTGATGAGCAGCACGAAGCATACCATAACAAATGTGATGACTGCGTTCACGAAGAATAGTAGTTTGTGAGCATAAAAAAACCTAGCAGACATAGTCTACTAGGCTAATAACATCGTATCCTTCATCGTTGAACCTTTCACCAAGAGCTCCAGTTCAAACTCATACAATTCTTTTTTTCGATAATTTTTCGTATGGATTTTATCCATCATCAGGTCGACAACTTTTCGGGCCATCTCATCGATTGGTTGTTCAATTGTCGTAATACCTGGCTCTGTAATCTGTGATAAAATTTGATTATCAAAACCGATAACAGCGAGATCATCTGGAATACTCCAGTCATGGCGCTTCGCCTCTGAGATAATTCCAGCTGCTACCTCATCGCCTCCTGCCAAAATCGCGGTAGGATTTTTTTTGTCCTTTAATACTTCATGGAATATTCGTTTTCCATCCTCCCAAGAGAAAGCGTTTTCAAGAAAATCAATCGCTTCTACTTGACGGCTCTTCTCCGTTATGGCACGTAAAAAGCCCATTTTTCGCTGTTGGCTAACGACTTTGGTTTCGTTACCACGGCAAAAAATAAGATTACGATATCCTTGTTCTAACACATGCTTAGCAGCTATGTATGCTCCTTGCGCATGATCAAACTTCACTGTTGGAATATTTGCTTCCTCAATATATTCATTACATAACACGATTGGACCGTGTTGTAAGTATGGCTCTACATCTTCCCACGGATTTTCTAGTGAACATAGAATAATCCCATCTACTTGCTTCGTAGATAATAATTGTAAATACTCCATCTCTTTTTCTGGTAAATATCTTGTTTGACAAATAATCAGTTTATATTTATGCTCAGAAGCAGCAATCTCGATTGCTTCAATAAATCTACTGAAGAAAGGATTTGTAATCCTTGGAACTAGCACCGCAATTGTTTCTGTTTTTTGTTTACGAAGCCTTCTCGCCGCAGAATTAGGAACGAAGCCTAAATGCTTCATTGCTAATTGAACCCTTTTTTTCTTCTCATCTGAAACATATGGATGATTATTAATCACCCTAGAAACCGTTGTCCTTGATAACCCCGCTAATTTCGCCACGTCCTCTATAGTCGACACGAAATTCTCCCCCTTTGCATGAAAACGTTTTCTTAAATTGATTATATAGTATATTATTGGAAACTGCAATACGGCTTCTTATGATTTTACTATATTAATATTATACATAGGGAAAAGTATGTTAATGGGAGGGGAATTTATATTCGTTTTAGAAGTTTACAGGAGGCATATTTATTAAAGATAGAGGGAGATACTTCATGAATCGGACGGATCGTTTATTAGCCATATTAATTGAATTACAAAGAAGACAAACTGTTACCGCACAAAGCTTAGCTGAAAAATTTGAGACAAGTATAAGAACGATTTATCGAGATATGGATGCACTTAGTGAATGTGGCGTCCCACTTTTCGCCATGCCCGGCCACGGTTATTCATTAATGGATGGTTATTTCTTGCCCCCCATTCAGCTTACGCCTGAAGAGGCTGTTACTCTTTTACTAGGCGGTGATTATATCGAGAAAACTTTCACTTCTTCTTTTTCTGTACATGCACGATCAGCAAAAGAGAAACTTGAAATTGTTCTCCCTGCTGATCAACAAAAGAAAGCCCAGGAATTACGAGAAACTTTTCGTTTCCTTTCTCCTATATTTTCACATCAGCAATCTGAACAAGAAAAACTAGAAAATCAACTTCTTCTATTGCAAGAATCTATTCAAAAAGAACAAGCTATCTCTTTTTCTTATCGGAAACCGAGAGAAACTACAAAAATAAAGCGGACCGTTCACCCTTACGGCTTAGTCAACATTTCAGGGATTTGGTACATCGTTGCCTACTGTTTACTTAGAAAACAAATACGTAATTTCCGCTTAGATCGAATGGAGAAATTACAGCAAGAACAAGAATTCTTTACAAAACCCGAAGACTTTTCTTTGCAAGAATATCAGCCTGAAAGCAACCGTACTGTGATGATTCATTTATTATTCCCCTCCCATATTGCACATAAAATTATTGAATCACGATATTTTTTTATAGATTCATATGAACATAGAGATAACTATTTTCACGTCTTTTTGAAATCTAGAAACATAGATGAAGTGTTTCAATGGGTATTGAGCTGGGGAAGCCAAGTGCACGTACTTGAACCAAAAATTCTTTCTGAAAAAATTCGTGATGAAGCAAAAAAAATGTTAAAACTTTAATTTCACTACTGACATAATGTTGTCAGTAGCCATCCTTTATATTAGGTATTAACAAATACATTTTCATAAAAGGGAGTTAACAATATGAAGAAATTTGAGGAATTAGCAACGTATTACATAGACGAATTAGAAAGGTACTCTATAGAACAATTTAGGATGAAGCCTTCTCATGAGGAATGGTCTCTCGGTCAAATGTATAATCACTTAATTTCAGCTACACGCATGCAGTTAGATGCAATCGCGAAATGCAGAACTGAATTACCTTCTGTAACTAACAAGAAAACAGATATGGGAGAAAAGGTATATAGGATGGGGGCTTTCCCAGACATAAAAATCAAATTACCAGATCATCCTGGATATACGCCTGAAAACCCAGCTAATAAAGAAGACGTACAGAAACAGCTTCTAGAATTAATTACAATTGTTAAAGACATTGAGCCAACACTTTCTTCTATCCCAAGTGATTGTAAAGTCGAACATCCTGGGCTTGGTTACTTACATGCAGCAGAATGGTTCCAGCTTATTTTTATGCATTTTGCACATCATCTTCGTCAGAAAGAGCGATTAGAGAACGCAATTTCATAATTTCTCATAAAGGGAAAATGGAATCCTCCCACCAATATAGTGGGAGGAAGAATAAAATGTTTTAAAGATGGCTCAGATATTTACCTGGCCATCTTTTTAATCATGACTATTAAAATGGAACTATACAAAGTACGCTACTAATTTGTAAGAACCCTCGTTGAAAAACTGAATTGAGACAATTATATACATTACTGAAAGTGAAAGTTCAAATAAAGTACTATTTTTATTTCTCAACAAAAAAACGTAGGGAATATAACAAATTACGAATATCACGTATTATAACAAATGGTGCGATTAAAGAATAATTTTTATAAAGCCCGCCATAATCATTCCCTCCTTTAATTCCTTAGACAAATATTCACACAAACTGTATTATACATTTCCATATAATTTATCTACACTTAAAAACATAATAACCTTATTTTTCAAACCTATTACAAGCCAAACTTTCTCAACAATTAATTACTAAAATACGATTTACAGCTATAAAACTATCACTTATCATCAAGGGGAATTTTACCATTTAAATAAAATACAGGTAAAATTCCCAGAAAAAAATAAATTGCACAAAGGGGATGGATTATGAAAAAGCTACATGCATTAACATTAACAATAGGGTTACTAGCTTCTACTGTGATTGTACCTACTGCTTCTCTGGCAAAAAGTGATGATTTACCTTACTTAAATGAAATCAAAAAAATGCAGCCCGATGTAAGTACACAAGAGCTAATATCTAGTATTAATGAATTAGCAAACAACACTGGGAATACAAAAGAAGCTGTTTCTGAACAGATTTATAAAGAGCTAAAAGCAGATGAAGAACAAGGCAAAAAAGAAGCAAGTAAAAAAATGAATACTTTAGGAGCTAGTGGTGGTACAGTTTCAGTAGGGAATAGCAATATGGGGGATTTCTTCTATACGGGTTCATACACTGCATACTTAAATCATGGACATGTTGGTATGTATTATAGTTCAAATACAATTGTTGAATCTGTACCAGGTGATGGCGTTCGTACAATTAGTACTACATCCCGTAAAGTAGATAAAGGAGATGCGGTAGTAAAATCCGTAAATACATCTTGGCAAAACAAAAATGATGCGGCATGGTGGGCAAAAGATCGTGTAGGTAAAGATTCATATTCTTATAATTTTGCTACAAATAGAAGTACAACCCATTATGGAGCTAAAAACTGTTCTAAATTAATTTGGTCGGCTTATAAACTTCATGGCGGACTAGATTTAGATAAAGATGGCGGTGCTGGTGTATATCCACGAGATGTTCGTGACGCAAAACAAACCTCAACAATTCGTAATATTTAATACTGAAGAAGAAGTGCAACAACTATAGTTGTTGCACTTCTTCTTATAAAAGGAGCTCATAACAGTGAAAAAAATAATCATTCTTATTTTAAGTGTAATTTTAATTGCAGCACTCATCTATTTTTTCTTCTTTAGAAACAGTACTGTAAATTCGATATCTGAAGAAGATATTGAAAAAAAGGATTTTTTAAAAGATAAACAAGCTGTCATATATCTCTCTTCTACCGCCGACCAAGATATGGATGGCAACGGGATTAGTTATGCGATATTCATCGATAAAAACGAAAAAGCACATGGATATAAAATGAATGGTTTAGAACTCGGCGGAATAGGTGTGTCTGATAACAAAAAAGAAATCGTACTAGAAAGTAAAGATAATATTAAATTTATTGGAGAAGATTTTAAAAATTATAAAATGAAATACCAACATACAGGAGATCAAAGGATATATTTAAAAAAACAAGACTTATTTGTTAACATTTACAATTCAGGCAGTAACTCCACTACTGGCAATTATGATTCAAATGTAATGTATGGTAATCAAAAGCAAATTCATAAAGGAAATATCCCTCATTATCTTATTAGTTCTGGCGTTAATACAGATGAAGTTTTAGTTTTAACTCAAGATATAGATAAAAATGAGCATAGTTTAAAAAAATTATTATTTAATGATTCAACTATGCATCTTGAAGATGTTACAACAATTAATCTTGATAAAAACATGTCGTATTCTAGTTACTCATCTATTTTAAGTGACTCAAATTTTTATTATACGATTTTAATTGAGAATGATAATTCAATTAAAGGAAAAGTATATTTATTACGCATTGATAAAAAATCATTAAAACAAGATTTAATTTTACTTTCTTCCGAGGAGAATTCCACAGCTTCCATACCATTTACAAAAAATAATTCCGCTTATCTACATAACAATGAATTATTTTTTATAAATGGACTAGGTGATGTCATAACTTTTAATACAGAAACAAATGCAGTCAATCTTAAATTCAAAATTGATTACCATGTAACCGATGGCGTTAGATATAATGAACAAACATATTTTGAAGACGATCAATTATATGTATTACGTTATAATGAAAAACAAGAACATAAATATTCTATAGAAACATACTCTCTAACAACCGGTAAAAAAATTAAAACTACTACAATCAAAGACATGGATCAAATTGTTACATCAGTTAAAGGTGGTAAATCCATTTACGCCTACGATTTTAAAATATTGCAACCAAATAAATAATAAGAAGCTCTGTTTTCAATAACAGAGCTTTTCATTTTAACTCCTCCCACTTCGTCCAAACTTCTCTTTCATTTATACGATACATATTATCCTCGCGATCCATAAACCCCTGCACAATAAACTCGCGTCTAATTGTACAAAAATCGTCATGATATTGTTTGATGAATGCATTGATTTCTTTTTCCGTATACTGATTCTCCGCATTTAACTTGCTAATTAAATGCTCTAACAATACTAGTTTTTTCTTCTTTTGACCTGGAATCGATTTTAGACGGTCCTCTTTATCGAAAAAGTTACGAATAGTTGTATCCCTGAATTTCATTTCACTTTCAGTCATTTTGTTGTCCTCCATCGATTTTTTCTTTATCATTTTTATTGATTTTTTTACTTAAAAAGTCAATAAAGTAATAACCACCCATTAACACATAGTAGAACGTAAGTATTCCAAATGCATCTCTCATACTTGTATATACTTCTTTATCAAACAATATAGGTGAAAGGGCATAAACAAGAAAAATAATTAGCGGATTTATAATTAAATAAGAAATATGTTTTCTTTTCATCATATCCCCCCTCTACTCTATGTTTCTCTGTAAATTGTTGTAATTCCTATCTTTTATTTAGCCTACACATGAAATATGGTGAAATTAAGAAAAAAAGGGATATAAAACAACCATTACATTATGAAGAAAATATTTTATCCACTTTAAATACAGTTGTACACCTTTCTTACAACTGTATTTCTTTTTCATTTTTACTCCTCTCATCTACACTTCTCTTAATTTATTTATTACTTTTACGTCTGCAACTTTTTATTTAAATTAATAAATTCAATATGGTAAATTATGTTATAATTTAATTATACATACTTTGGAGGGGAAATAGTGAAAAAAGCTATTATCGTATTAAGCATCCTATATCTTATTTTAACCGTACATACAGGAGCTGTTCTTTTAGGAAAAGAGGATTATAAAGGGACTATCAATACATTAAAGAAAACAAAGGAAACCGCTTCCTTCCAATCTGCAAAAGACGGTGTGATTTTATTAAAAGGAACATTAACTACCGCGCAACCTATTACAGAGGAAAAACTTCAAAATAAAGAATTCGCACTCCTTGAAATTAATACATATAAACGACGAAAAGCAAATTGGATAAACATTAATACTGAGCAGCATATTGCAAAGCAACTCTTACTAAACAACGAGACTCTTCCTGTCTTAAAAGAAATCCGTTTCTCAATGGAACCAATTACACTGTCAGGCAAAGATATTTCTGCCGAAGACTATTCACTAAAAAAGAATGATACCCAATTAACAATTAAAGGTAAAGGATACCGATACACCGGAATAGAAAACAAATCAGACGTTCTTATTTTTGGCATAAAAAAAGGAGATACACTTGAAGGTTATAGTGGCTCTGAAATTCTAATAGGAAAAACAAAAGAGGACATTGCCAGCAACATGAAACTATATACTTTTGCTGAAAAATATGGTCCATTTGTTTGGATTGTAGCTACAATTATTCTTATAAGTATTGCTATATACTTCTTCCGTAAAAATAGAAAAACAAATGAAATTTCTCAGCCAATAAAACAAAACTAATAAAAAAAGCACCATTTCGGTGCTTTTTTATGTTCCTTATTTACGCTTCAATCGATTGATTTTCAGCAATATTTCTAAATTGTCGTTTGTGCATCCAAGTTAATGAAGCGATTGTTCCAAGTGATAATACAACGATGAAGATCATGAGCATTCCAATGTTTTGCCACATGAAGTTAAAGTCTCCGCTTGATACGACTGCCTTCAATCCAGATACAGAGTATGTCATCGGTAACCAAGCATTGAATGGTTGTAAAAACTTCGGAATCAATTCTAGCGGGAATGTTCCAGCACTTGTTGTCAGCTGAATAATTAATGTGATGATGGCAATGAAACGTCCTGCATCACCGAATGCTGTTACTAAACATTGAATTAATGCGATAAACGCTAAGCTTGTAACGATGCTAAAGAGTATGAAATACGGAATGCTTTGTACTTCTACACCTAATCCGAATAGTAATATGACATCAGCTACTACTGCTTGAATAATACCGACTGATAGTAATACGCCGAACTTACTAATAAACCAGCTAAACCCTGATTTTGGAACACCAACTGTATCACGTAATGGATATACGATTGATAATAGTAATGCCCCAACAAATAAACCGAGTGATAAGAAATACGGTGTAAATCCAGTTCCGTAGTTTGGAACTTCCGCTATTTTCTCCGTCTTCACTTTTACAGGACTTGCAAACATATCATACGTTTTATCCGTCCCTTTTACTTCACCAGTTTTTTCTGCTCCTTCGCCAAGTTTCTCAGCAAGTTCACCTGAACCATCATTTACTTTTTCGAGGCCATCCGTTACTTTTCCGGATCCGTCTGCTAGTTTATTTACGCCGTCGATTAGCTGGGTTGAGCCGGTTGACATTTTATTTAGGCCACCATTTAGAGTACCTAAGCCAGTTGTTACTTGATTAGATCCATCTGCTAATTGATTTACGCCACCTGCCATTTGGTTTGCTCCTACAGATAATGTTCCTAAACCATCTGTTACTTGGCTTGAACCATCTGCTAATTGATTTACGCCACCTGCCATTTGGTTTGCTCCTGCGGATAATGTTCCTAAACCGCCTGTTACTTGACCAGAACCATCTGCTAATTGATTTACTCCTGCAGATAATGTTCCTAAACCACCTGTTACTTGGCTTGAGCCATCTGCTAATTTCGTTACACCTACAGATAATGTCCCTAAACCGCCTGTTACTTGACCAGAACCATCTGCTAATTTGGATACTCCTACAGATAATGTTCCTAAACCGCCTGTTACTTGACCAGAACCATCTGCTAATTGATTTACTCCTGCAGATAATTGACCTAATCCTGCTGTCACTTTTTCAGAGCCACTTTGTAATTGCGTTACTCCATCAATTAATTGAACTGATCCATCTTTTAATTTATCGGCACCTATTTTTGCATTATCTAATCCCTCACCAAATCCATGAAACTTACTAACAAATTCATTTTGTGCGCTCGTTAGTTTCTCAATACCACCTGCTAGAGTTTTTATCCCTGCTGGATTTGATAAGTTTTTTTGCAACCCATTTGTTGTTTGATGTATTTCACCTTTTAATTGTTTCACTTCTTCATTTAATTTATTTGTTCCACCTGCTACTCCGGCAGCTTTTTGCTGAACTGTCGCTGTACTTTTTACAGCACTTGTTACGAATGGCTGTAACTGCTCTTGATATTCTTTTGGTAAACTTTCAATTTGCTTTTGTAAATTCGCTACCTCTTGTGCTGCATTTTTTGCATCTCCTGCTGTTGATTGCGTAAGTTCATTTAACTGATTTACATTCGCCCCAGCTCCATCTATTTTTTCATTTACTGTGTTCAATATAGAAGGAACTTTCGACTGCATTTCCTCTAAGCCTGCAGCAGACTTTTGTACGCTACTATTTAACTCTTGCAATCCCTTTTGAATTTCTTGAGACCCTTTTTCTAATTGGCTTTGCCCTTCAACAAGTTTTCCCATACCATTTGATAGGTCAGTTGTTCCTGTTTTTAATTCACCGGATTTACTTACTAATTTGTTCAAGCCACCGGTCACTTTCTCAGATCCATCACGCAACTCACCCGTTTTACTATTTAACGTATTTAAACCGTCTGTTACTTTGCCCGAGCCGTCTACTAATTTCCCAATACCTGCATTACTATTTAATGCATGTAAACCATCTGTTACTTTACCTGATCCATCTACTAGTTTCCCAATACCTGCATTGCTATTTAATGCATGTAAACCATCTGTTACTTTGCCTGATCCATCTACTAATTTTCCGATACCTGCATTGCTATTTAATACGTGTAAACCATCTGTTACTTTGCCTGACCCATCTACTAATTTCCCTATACCTATCTGCATTTCACCTGTTTTGCTATTTAGCGTATTTAAACCTACTGTCACTTTCCCTGACCCATCTACTAATTTATTAGATCCATCTGCTAATTTCTGAACTCCATCCTTCATCTCTCCAGACTTCCCTTGAAGTGTATGAAGGCCGTCCGTCACTTTACTTGAACCATCATGCAGCTCACTTGATCCGTCGTGAAGTTTATTTGCTCCTTCCGCCCCATCTGCTAATCCTTTTGAGACGTCTTGAATGGAATCAAACATTTTCTCTGCATATGTTTTCGTTAACGTACTTGATACTTCACCTTTAATTTTTTCAATGGCTGTTCCGCCAATTTGTGAAGATAGGAAGTTCAAGCTTTCGTTTGGAATATATTCTAAGTTTAATGGCTTCGGATCGTCTTTTAATAACGTTGTAGCGTTACTTGAGAAGTCATCTGGAATGCGTACTAACATGTAATACTTTCTGCCTTCCATTCCTTTTTTCGCTTCTTTTTCACTTACAAATTCCCATTTGAAACTTGTATTATCTTTTAAATTATCAACGAGCCCTTTTCCGACCTCAATTGGTTTCCCATCAAATACTGCTCCTTTATCTAAATTGACTACCGCAACTGGTAAATCATCTAACTGTTTATACGGATCCCAGAAGGCCCATAAAAACATACCTGCATATAAAATCGGTACGAATAAAACCGCGATAATTGGAATTAATATTTTTTTACTTTTTATAATTTGTGTGAACTCTTTACGAAGTAACTGATTTCCTTTCATTATTTCTCCCCCTTTTTAAAATGACCAAAACGTTCAATTGGTCATTTTCACCCAAACAAAAAGGCTATACTTATTCATACATATGCCTTATCCCCGAATTTATACTATGCAACTGTTCCTTAATTTGAAAGCAATATTTCTATTATCCCCCCCTTAAATTGTATATATGACCATTTTGTTCATATGGTCATTTTTTATAATAATAAAAGGATTATCTTAATTTGACAATCCTTTTAATAAATAAAGTTCAAATAATTCTGCAATTTTTTCTTTTTCTAGCGGTTCATGATTTTTTTCCCAATCAAAAATAAGCGATACATATAAGCGAAGCATAATAAATGCTGTAATTTCTGGATCACATTTGCTAATTTCACCTTTATCAATCGCAATCTTTAAATACGATTGAATGACAGAAACGATTTCCACATCTACTTGTTGCATCACTTCTTGTACTTCTTTCGTTCCCATATCACGCTCTTCTTGAATTAACTTAATCATGAGCTGATGTTCTTTTCTGAATTCTAATATGCTATATAATGCTCTATGTACATTTTCAAAAAATGAAACTTCTGAACGAATTGCATTTTCTGCAACTTGCTTCATTTCTGTAATTAAATTAGAAATAATCTCGCCAAATAGCTCTTCTTTATTTTTAAAAAAAGTATAAATCGTTCCTTTTCCTACATTCGCTAACTTCGCTACTTGATCCATCGTTGTTGCTTTATAACCGAATGCTGAAAAAGACTTTGTTGCAGCTTCAATAATAGAACGTTTTCGATCTATCGCCACATCTTCACCTCCAAAAATGACCAATTGGATAATATAGTCAATTAGTACATCTTTGATATTACCACACGCTTACATTGTATACAAGTTCTCTTTTTTATTATTTCCAGTATAAAAAATTCCAGTCAAGTTATATCATACTGTTCATAGTGTATCAAAAAGTATACTTGTATGGAAAGCTGGAATATATTCGTAAATAATTGCTGACTAGATCCCAATAGAAATTTAATAAAATAGACAGTGTTCTTAAAACAAAATGTTTAAGAACACTGTCTATTATTTTGACATAGAAAGTAAGATTTTCTCCATCTCTTTCTTAGTTAGCTCATCATCGATTATCTCTTCGTATATCTTTGTATCTCTTGTAAAAATATCATTCACTATGACAATTTGATACTCACTATTCTTACCTTGTGCTGGTACAAACATTTTGAGTCCTTTTAACTTACCCTCTCCATGAGAAGATTTATTATAGACCATTCCTTTCCCTTCTAAACTATAACTTTCTAGATTCTCTTCTCCAGGCATCATGTAGTGTAGTGGGTCCTTATTACCACCTGCATACATTCTTGACTGATAAATTGTAAAACCATATTTCCCTTTTTTATATTCTGATTTAGTAACTAATTCTATATCTCTTCCAAAATATGAATCAGCCCATTCTCTCTTTAACTCATAACCTTCAGGTATATAAGCCGGCTGCTTAATTTGAAATGGCACATGATTTTTCGCTTCTTCTATAGTATATGTTAAAGATTTCTCCAGCTTTTCTCCAAGCGGTTTTAATGTCTTCTCAATAGTAGCTAGTCTTTCCTGATCAGCTTTCTTCAAGCATTCAGGTTTATATTCCTTTGTATCTCCATCATAATTTTCAGGCACATTTTTTTTAACCATTGCTTTTTTACGAATTTCTTGGGCTTCCTTAAATAATTGAACATACTGCTCAAATTCTTCTTTTGTAAAATTCTTTTCTGCCAAATATAAAAAATCTGTATTCATTTTATATGACTTTATTGACATGCCCCATTCTCTACTTGCATTCTCCGGTGTGCCTAATACTGTTTCTATCGCTTCTTCAAAAGCCGCTTTAGATTGCTTTTTTTCTACAACCTTTTCTTTCTGTCTTTCATCCCCCTCAGTTATCCTTGCATTTAATAAAAATCCGCCTGCTATAGCTGCTATAGCAATAACTCCAAGTAAAGAAAGACGATACGATTTCTTTTGGAACTTTTTAATCATAACGATTCTCCTTTTTAATGTTCGTTTATTTCTACTTAAATTTGCTAGGCTTGGTACTTGATAGGAATAATGTTCTAGGAGGGTAATAATTGTATGACCGTATGCAATTTGCTCCTCTTTATCTATAAACGTAAGCGCATATGCATCACAAGCTAATTCTTGATCTTCTATCATACAGAAATAGGCGTACCAAAGAATCGGATTGAACCAATTTAATAAGATTAAACTGTACATAATCCAATTTACAGCTACATCGTTTCTTTTAATATGAGCTAACTCATGGTAAAAAACATGTTGTAATTGTTGCTCGTTTAATACTTTCATATGTTTTTTTGATAGTAATACTTTTGGGCGAAAGAAACTAAACACAGTTGGACTCGCAATCTTTCCTGCTAAACGTAATGAAACTACCTTCTTCATTTTCATAGACTGCTTACAGCGATTAAATACTGTAGCGACTTGTTCATCCATAATATCTGGTTGTTTCTTTATGTAAGAATATAAACGTCTATTTGTAATAAACGTTATAACTGCTAATAGGAATACCCCAACTAACCAAACATACATAGCAAGTTTGTATAAAGAAAATGGAGTCTGTTGTTCCAAACTAACTTCTACTTCCGGTTCGCTAGTTTTTGTAACCATTTTAGAATTTGATTCCACTGTACGGTCGCTTTCTATATTCACTATACTCTCCGTAGACGGCATATTTTTAGGAATAACTTCCGATACGCTAGAACGATAGGAAAGTAATGAATAAATGCTATAAGAACTATCTGGTGACCATGGTAAAAGGAGTCTAATCATTAATACAATCCACAGCATATATTGCCACCGGGGTGTTAATTTATTTCTAAATAAAATTTTTATACATAAAATAAAACCCACTAATATGCTAGCCATAAGTGATGTTTCTATAAGCCAATCAAAAAAATGAGGAAGGTATACATTTATAAGCATGTCTATCATTTTTATCGATCCTTCCTCTTATTCTCCTCTGTCTTCTCATCTAAAATGCGTTTTAGTTCATTAATATCTTCTGAAGATAATTTCTCCTCTTTTAAGAAATTAACAAGTAATGGTTTAAACGCTGCACCGCAAAAACGCTTTAGCAAAGATTTCGTTTCCACTTGTAAATAATTATCTTGTGATACTAACGGATAATAAGCATACATGCGTCCTTTATCTTGATGGTAAGAAACGGCTTCCTTTTGTACTAACCGATTAATTAATGTACGGATTGTTTTCGGTTTCCAGTCCATTTCATCTTCTAGTTCTTCTATAATTTCATTCGCTGTTTGTGGAGAATTAGACCAAAGTACTTTCATAATTTCTAATTCTGCTTCGGATATTTTAGGTAATTGATTTGTCATAATATATTTCACTCCCTCGTACTACATTTGTAATCTATAACTAAGATTACAAATGTAATACTTAATTGTCAACCATATTTTAGAAAAAACTAATTTCAACTAAACCTTACTTCCCAACAACAAATTTCTCTTTTTTCAAATAATCAAATAAAAAAACAAGAAAATATTTACATTTAATAGTAATATAGAAAATAGACAAGTTTATCAAAATAGTGGAGGCTTTTTCAGTCATGATGCGTGCACTTCGTTTAAATATAAAGCAAGCTTTTTGTAATCGTGTTTCTTTAATTATTATGTTTAGTGGATTCGTTCTTATTTGTATTTATCATTATTATTATGTCATTCGTTATTTAGGAGACGCTGCGAGCGGATCTATATCAACAGATATAAAATGGATTGGATTTCGTGATAATGAAATGGATGTTTATTTATTATTAATGCCAGTTATTGCGAGTTTCCCCTTTAGTACAAGTTACAATTCCGATAAGTCAGATAGTTTTAAACCGTTCGTGAGCAAAGGAATTTCTTTATTTCCTTATTCAGTAACGAAATATATCGTTACGTTTTTTTGCGGAGGATTTCTTTATACCTTTCCATTCATCTTATCGTTATTATTTTGCAAATTAACAATTCCAGACGGAACACCTACGATTGGTTCTGGCATCATAAATGAGGATGGAATGTTCGCAAACCTATACTTCGATGCGCCTCTCACTTACATTACGGTATATATTGGAATTAATTTTTTATTTGCAGGTTTAATGGCCCTCTTAGGACTTGCTGCATCTGCATGGTCACAAAAAGACTATATGGCCATTCTATTTCCATTTGCAGTTAACTCCATTCCGTACGTCCTACTAAATACAATATTCCCTACAATAGGTGGAGCACCTATTCATTTATATGATCCAAAGCAACCATTGCAAGGCATGTCACCGTACATTTTAACGATGCAATGTGCTTTCTTCCTTCTCGTTAGCTTACTTATGTATATACAAGGAGTAAAGCGAGATAGAAAAAAATATAAAAGAAGACTGCAAAAAAGAGATCGATGTAGAAAAGCGTTTCAAGTAATTTCAGACTAAATCATTGAACGACTAAGAGCGTAATTCCCTGAGTGAGATTAGAGAATTACGCTCTTATTATCATTACTCATATAATCATCCTCCCCTTTACGACGTACCTGCCAATCCCCATAAAATAACAACCGTTACAAAGTAAATCGCTTTAATACCTACCACTAAACATAACAAACTAATTGCATATTTACTTAGCTCTCTTCTTGCGCCGATTAAAGTAAAAATAACTGCCAAGCTAAACGTTATATAAGATGCTGCTGTTTGTATTAAGTTATATGTAATATCTAAATTTTGTGTAAGTCCTGTTACATCAGCTAGAAATTGAAGCATGACGATTGTACTAAAAAAAATTGCAAGCTGATTCATTATCTTTCCATTTAACCATGCTTGCATCTTTAACCTCCTTACCTTATCAAAAAAACTGAATTATAAAAAATAGAAAAGCCTTTAGTATCAGTAGGCTTTTCTATTCATAACATTTACGGCGTACCTGCCAACATCCATAAAACTACAAAAACAATCATATAGATTATTTGAATTCCTACCGCCGAACATACTGAAATAATGGCATATTTACTTAATTCCTTTTTAATACCCAATATAGTAAATATTACGGCTAGACCGAATGCTATATAAGCGATATTAGTACTAAGCTTGCCTAAATAATACATACCTAGTGGTTGCGTAAGACCTGTTACATCGGCTAGAAACTTAATTATTATGAACATGCTAAAAAAAATCGCTAGTTGGTTCATTAGTTTCCCATTTAGTTGGGATACCATATGTCTACACCCCCTAACAATAAAAATGAATATTCAATCTATTTTACCATGAAATTCCTAATTATGTAAAAGAACGCTCAGTATATTTCTAAGCGTTCTTTTACAATTATTTAAGAAGCTTTCTTCAAATCAATTTGAGCAAGTACTGGGTCGTGGTCACTTACACGTCCATGTTCTTTCATAATGTTTGAGTTTAAGTGTACTGGATCTACTATTGTGTGTGGTGCAATGTTGTTTGTTACTAAAATATGATCTAACACTTGTGCATTTCCTTCATGGATGTACGTGTAGCGATTTTCTTTCGGCACTGTGTTTAACATATTTTTCAAGATTGTTCCTTCTAACGTTTTTAATGGTTTAGCGAACTCAAAATCGTTCATATCCCCTAACACAACAACTGGTGCATTCGTGTTCTTTTTCTGAATACCTTGTACGAAATTGTTTACTTCTTGTGCTAATTGAACTCGTTTTTCTTCACTTTTTAATACGAGCGGTTGTACTTTTCCAAATGGCGTTGCATCTCCTAGTTTTGAGTTTAAGTGATTTGCAACGACGACAACGTTTTGTCCTTGGAATGTAAATTCTGCCGCAAGTGGTTTACGTGTACTTTCAAACAATGGGTTTTCGTCTCCAATGCGAACGACATTTTTATCAAGTAACTTCGGTACCGCTGCTAATTTCACGCGTGATGGGTTGTAGAAGAAACCGACGCGAATATTCGCTCCTGGCGCTCCACCGTCTAGATTATTATGCGGAGCAATTTCTACATACTCATACTTTGGCCCGCGAATTTCTAGCACCGCATCAATAATACGTTTTGCGCTTAATGAAGCATCTGTTGTACCGTCATTAATCGTTCCATTATTATCTTGCATTTCCTCTACCCCGATAATATCTGGCATTTTTAAATTGTATTTAATAGAATACGCTAACGCCTTTACTTTTTCATCTGTTGTTTCTTTTTTATTCGCCGAGAAGTTTTCAATGTTATATGTAGCAACTGTTAACTTATCAAGACGCGGCTGAATATTGGCCCCTACTTGCTTAAATCCGCCGTCTACTACAGATGGTAATTCCGTTATTGGCGAAATGCGGAACGCACCATAATCATATCCGACTACTCCTGTTATATCTCCAGTGAAAGTATCTCCTACTTTTGCTACATAATCACGAGGTACTTTTACAGAAAGACGCTCTGGATTTAATTGATTTTCATCTAATACAGGTGTGCCATATTTCGTTACGACTTTATTCCCGCCATTTTTCACTGTTACATATAAATTCCCGTTTTTCTGAGGGGCAATAATTTTTGGCGTTGGCATCGTAACGCGCATACCTTCTATACTTTCATAAAAGTCGATTGCATCTTCATTTGGATCAAATAAACCAAATGCATCATTATCGATAATTTGATCAGGAATTTTCACACCGTTTTCTCCAAGTACAATCGGTGCTGGTAAAGCTTGATCTTTTGCGATTACAGCAACGCGGCTCGCTTTAATTTCCGTCGTCGTTAAGTCTGTTTCAAACCTTTCTGCATATCCAGGTCCAACATATTCTTCTACTACTCCATCAACTTGAATAAGATCTCCTACTGCTACATTTGCATCTTTTTTGTATACGTACATACCTTCTGAAGTAGCTGGATCATTATCTGGCTGGTTGTCTTCTATATAAAAACCATTTTTATCAAGTGCTGTTACAACGCCTTCCACATTGTATACTTTCTTCCCGTTGTAAGGAGAAATATGTGATTTTCCTTGAATATCATGAATACGAACTGGCTCATTGTTTACGATAATAAATGAAAAAGTTGAAATTCCTGAAGAAGTAAGTCCTTCTTTCTCTGCAATTGCTTTAATTACACTATTTTCATTCACTACAATCTGTCTGTTATAACGAACACTTTTATTTGTAGGGTTAGAACCATCTAACGTGTAATAGATTGTTGCTCCTTCTGTATTCGTTGTTAACGTTACCGCTGTTCCTTTCGCAACTTCTCCGCCACTAGGTGAAGCTACTACATCGCTAACACGGTTTTGTCCTTCTCCTTGAAACTTATGAGCTGTTACTGATTTTAAACCTGGGCTACTAAAATATAATTCAAGCGTCCCTGTTAAACTAACTTTCTTCCCAATATTTTCAGGATGATCTTTTACATTTACTGCCGCTCTCACATCGCCTTTTGGCAACTGAACAGGCATGATTTTGTCTGGATTCGTTTCATTTGGAGAATCGGCAATTGCCACATTTGTGTCGTCAAACTTAGCCGGATCCTTCGTGTACTTAGAAGGGCTTTGCGTATATCCAACGATATATCCTTCCACTGTCCCCTTCGTTTTCCCTTGCTGCTTAAATACTTGAATTGCTTTTTCTACTGACATAGAAGTAGTTTCTTCTGCTTGTACTAAAGTTCCAGTAAATGAAAGCAATAGTATGAATGATAAAAAGACACTTAACAATTTCTTCACAGCCATTTTCCTCTCCCTATTTCATATTTTCTCAGCATTTCTATCATATCAAATGATTCGTTATATAGAATGATATTTCGACAAGTTTTACAAAAAATTAATCTAATTTACTCGTTTTCAAACAATAATACAAAATAATAATTTTACACCTTCTACGAATACGTTTTATAATATGAAAGAAAAAAACAGAAATATCAAAATTTAATTGGCATGTAAAATGGATTCATTTGAATAGGAGTGATTGGATGGAAGTGCAAACAGAAACATACCGCGCAGCTATGAATGGAACATTAGAACGTCATTTTTCAGATATGATTGCTGTTATACCAACTAGAATTACAATTGAGCAGTTAAAACAGCGGCTAGAAACTATCGCTACTAAAGTTGATGAGTTAAAAATTGTTTATAGTGATGAGACAAGCCTTATCGTTGAGTTACATATGGATGAAAAAGTCATACCATATGAACTGCATATTGATGAGGCGAATGACCCAGAAGAATATAAACTGTACAATAGACAAGATTCTACAATCGTAGATCGTCATTTTGAAGATGCGGCTTTCGGTACTGAAATTTTCACCCGTACGCTATTTGTAGGCGATGTGCTAGACTGCTTTTTCCAGCAAATACAGTTTTTATGGAACCTCGCCCCGGATTTGTTATTTGTAATTGATTCAAGTGCCGCAATGAAAGTGATATCTAGAAGCTATATTGAATATCATGTTGAAAATGAATTATTACCTGACATTCCTGACTTATACGTTATTCATTCCGTTTATGAAGACGATAAAGAAGGCGAGCCTACGCAATATTGGTTTCATACACACGGCCTTTTAAGAGCGGGCGTAACAGAAATAGAATTAATTATTCCAAATCGTATTTCTTCCTACTACGGCATTGGTGACCTCTTTCAAACATTTGCGAATAATGCCGTTGAGAATGGACAAGTCCCTATGAATGAGCCTATCGTTATCGCGCATAGTCAGCAAGGTTCTATACATACAGTAGCTGTTCCGTGGGAAAAAGGATTATCTTATATTGGGCATAAAACGAGTATGGATCAATTATCTTCAATTGAGGATGAAGAAGTGAAGCTACAACCTATAGATGCACAAAACACATTCTTAGGCGGGATGGATGACCGAGATGAATACCATCAATCGCCATCTGTTCTCTTGTTCAAATTTGATACTTCTGAAGAATGTATCGAAAGCTTTTTCAAAGAACACGAGGAAGCTACAGGGCTTATGTTCTATAAAACAAATAGTGAAACCGATCGTATGGCTTACAATGCGAAGAATACTTTCGGGTACTTCTGCAACATTTTTCAAATTGAACAATCGAATGAAGATTTTCGTTTTCTCGCTAAGTTTGGTGTTTCCTACGAAGAGGGAAAAAGTGAACATATGTGGTTTGAAATGCAAAACATTACGGAAGAATTCATTCAAGGAATACTCATTAACGAACCATATTTTATAAAAGATATGAGTGAAGGAAATAGTTATCATTTAGATTTTGATGACTTAACAGAATGGGTTATTTATGCAGGAGATGCCGTTATAAAGCCAAATAACTTATATATGTTTATTGGTGAATAAGTAACAAAACGCCTTCAATGTGATTGAAGGCGTTTCTCTTTACTGTGCGATTAATTCCGTATCCATTACTTTCTCCAAATGAGCTAGCACACGCTTTGCTGCTTTCTCACCTTGATCAATACAGTCCGGCAGACCAGAACCAGCGTAGGAACTACCTGCCAAGTATATACCTGGCAACTCTTTCTCCATAAATGTTATGAGTTTCTTCATTCGCTCGTTATGGCCTACTGTATATTGGGGCATCGCTTCTTTCCAGCGGCTTACGACTGTAAACTCTGGATCCTCTGTAATATCCATCGTCTTTCGTAAGTCTTCTAGTACGAGCTGAACGAGTTCCTCTTCTGTTTGTTCTACAACTGCTTCATCACCAGGTCGTCCAACGTAACATCGAAGAAGCATTTTTCCTTCTGGCGTTGTATGTGGCCACTTTTTATGCGTCCACGTACATGCTGTAATTGTATAATCACTATTTCGAGAGACAACAAATCCTGTACCATCAATATCGCGCTGAATGGCTGATTTCGGGAAAGCCATCGCTACATTCGCAACTGATGTGGACGGAATGTTGCGGAAGAAACGAAACTGCTTGTACTGTGCAAACATAGATGGCAATACTTTATGTGAACTTGCCACTACGACCGCGTCCGCTTCTATTTCTTTTCCGTTACTAAGAGTAATCGTATAGCCATCACCCTGTTTTGCAACTTTTTCAATGCGAGTTCCCTTTATTATCGTACCTTCATGCATCTTTGCTTCGAGAGATTCTACAATAGATTCTAAACCTGTTTTCACTGTTTTGAAGATTCCTTTTTTCGGTTCAGCTTTCTCTTCTTTCGGAGCGAGCGTACGCATACCGAGTGAAATACTACGATGTTTCTGCTCAATTTGATACATTTGCGGGAATGTTGACATTAAGCTCATTTCATCAATATCTCCTGCATAAATACCCGATAGTAACGGCTCTATTAAGTTTTCAACCACTTCGTTTCCAAGACGATGTCTGAAAAATTGTCCGAGTGATTGGTCACATACTGGCTTTGACCTCGGCATTAATAGATCAAAACCAGCTCTTAGTTTACCAATTGGGGAGAACAGCTCGGAAAATAGAAACGGCGTAATTTGCGTTGGAATTCCCATCATTGATCCATTCGGCATTTTATGTAACCGATTGTTTACGAGGATAAATGATTGACCGGCCTGATTATTTACAAGTTCATCGCCAAGACCTAATTCTTTCACTAATGTAGCTGCACTTTCTTTTCGTGCTAAGAAAGAATCCGGTCCGCGCTCAATTGTAAATCCATCTTTTCGAACGGTTTGAATTTTTCCGCCGAGTTTACCCGATGCTTCTATCAGTAATGTATCAATCGGCAAGTTTTTTTCATGAATATGTTTTTGTAAGTTATACATTGCTGTTAATCCAGTGATGCCTCCGCCGATGATTACAACTTTTTTCCTCAAGCAGGCTCCCCCTTTCTTCTTACAGTACAGATTCTTTTTTCTTTAATACAACATCTGTTAAACAATCAATAAATGAGTCCGATGCATTTGGCATTTCTGGACGATAATATTTCGCGCCAATTTCATCCGTTACAACTTTACACTCAAAGTCGTTGTCATATAAAACTTCTAAATGTTCCGCAACAAATCCAACTGGTGCGTATACGAATGAAGTGTAACCGTACTTTTCATTTAATTCTCTCGTTAAATCTTGTACATCTGGACCAATCCAAGGATCTGGTGTATTTCCTGCACTTTGCCAGCCTACTGCATAGTTTGCTACTTCAGCACCTCTTGCAATATAATCCGCTGTTTCATTTAATTGATCTGGATATGGATCGCCCATTGCGATAATTTTTTCTGGTAAGCTATGAGCTGATACGATTAATACTGCTTTTTCACGTTCTGCGTCTGACATACCGTTATATATACCTTTCACTGCATCAACCCAGTACTGGATAAATTTCGGTTCTTTATACCAGCTATCGATGCCATGAATTGTTAAGTTTCCAAGTTTCTCAGCTTCTTCTTGTGCTCGTCCAACGTATGATTTTACGCTAAACGTAGAATAGTGCGGCGCAAGAACAAGTGCGATTGCATCTTGTATACCGTCGTTATGCATATCTTTCACTGCATCTTCAATGAACGGTTCAATATGTTTTAAGCCAAGATACATATGGTACTCTACTTCATCTTGTACTTCATTTAAACGCTTCTCTAACTTTTTAGCTTGCTCTAATGTAATAGTAGCTAAAGGAGAAATACCACCAATTGCACGGTAACGCTCTGTTAAATCTTCTAGCATTTCAGGACTTGGCTTTCTTCCTCTGCGAATATGTGTATAGTAACGTTCAATATCTTCTTCTTTATATGGCGTTCCGTATGCCATTACAAGCAAACCAATTTTCTTTTTCATACAGCAATGCTCCTTTACTTCGCTAACTGCCCTTTAGAGTATTCATGAATAAATGTAGTTAAACGTTTTAATGTATCTGGATTTACTTCTGGGAATACACCGTGACCTAAGTTAAAGATATAACCCGGCTGCTTCATCCCTTGATCTAAAATACTTTTTACATGTTCTTCAATAACAGACCATGGTGCAAGTAAGAACGAAGGATCCATATTACCTTGTACCGCCTTATGAACGCCGCGTGCACGTGCTTCTTCAATTGGTAAACGCCAGTCTAAACCGACTACATCAAGCGGTAAGTCGTGCCATTCATTTACTAAGTGCGCAGCTCCTACGCCGTGCATAATCATCGGTACACCCATCGTACGAACTTCTGCAAAAATACGCTCCATTGCTGGTTTAATAAATACGCGGTAATCTGCTACGTTTACTGTTCCAACCCAAGAATCGAAAATTTGAACTGCTTTTGCTCCTGCGTTAATTTGCGCTTTTAAATATGTAATAACCATATCTGCTAGTTTATCCATTAATGCGAACCAAGCTTTCGGCTCTGCATACATAAACGCTTTCGTATTATGGTAGTTACGAGATGGACCGCCTTCAATCATATAGCTCGCTAACGTAAATGGAGCTCCTGAAAAACCGATTAACGGTACGTCTAACATTTCAGTCGTTAATAAACGAATTGTATCTAATATGTACGGTACGTCATCTTCTGGATTGATTTCCCCTAGTTTTTCTACGTCTTGTAAAGAACGGATTGGATTATCAATAACTGGGCCAATACCTGATTTAATTTCTACATCCACACCAATTGCAGGTAGTGGTGACATAATATCTTTATATAGAATTGCTGCGTCTACGTTATATTGATCAACTGGCAGTTTTGTAACGTAAGCACATAACTCTGGATTATGTGTAATTTCAAATAAAGAATACTTTTCTTTTATCTTTCTATATTCCGGCTGCGAACGACCTGCTTGACGCATATACCATGCTGGTACATAATCAGTACGTTCCCCCCTACATGCTTTTAAAAATGTCTCATTTATAGTTCTTACCAAGACCCTAGCTCCCTTCCTTACCACAATGCTTCGAATACGTTCGATATTTATCTTTTTTTACTATACAGCTTGTAAAAACAAAATGCATAATATTATGTACGTTGTTCATTAAATTGACACAAACATTCTTAAAAACGCTTACTATTTTCACAACATTCTTATTATAACACAGAGAAAAACTATGGTTTAGCTACTTTTGACTTTTCTCCTTCACGATTCGTTTGTGTGTTATATGGCACAACGTAAAAACTCGGTTTTGAAAAGATGTTAACGAACTTTTCCTCATATTCCCCGGCACCGTTTACAGTACCTACATGCGTATGAATTCCATTTTCCACTCTATAAATACGATACATAATTCTTTCATCTGGAAGTGGTGTCCAGCTTAATTTCGCTTTAAATAAACCGAAAGGACTAAATGCTAATTTCATTTTCACATCTTCAATCTTGCGCAACCGAATTGGAGCACCGATTGTTTCCACACCTTCTGGCTTCCTAAATTGCTCTTTCTGTTCTACATTTGCTTTCGTTAAAATTTTCTTAAACAATTTCGTTGCTGACGCACTTTCGCCTTGCAACTGATGCTCTTTATCTATGCGGTCATAGCCAATCCAAACAGCACCTACTAAATTTGGCGTATAGCCAACGAACCACATATCTCTCGCTCCATTATCGTCATTTGGTAAGGAAGTTGTACCTGTTTTCCCAGCTAACGCCCCGTTATATACACCGGCTTTCGCTGTCCCTTCCTTTACAACTCCTTCAAGCATTTTCGTCATATACCAAGCCGTTTGTTTCGAGAAAATTTTCGTTTCTACTTTTGGCGATTCTCCAATGACTGCGCCGTGTCTATTTAACACTTTATCAATCACGTGCGGCTCAATAATATCACCATTTGCTAAAAACGCACGGTACATTTTCACAAGATCAAATGGTGAAACCCCGTTTTTTAATCCGCCAAGCGCTGTACTTAAACCAGCATCGGCAATATGAACATTTCCTTTCTCTAAATATTGCTTTCCTTCTTCTACCCCTAACTCATTTAATAAAGAAACTGCCGGTACATTTGCTGACTCTAAAATCGCATCGTACATCGTCATTTCTTTCGAATACTCATGATTATAATTTCGAGGTTCATACCCTTCAAAAGAATGTCTTTCATTCTTTAATAAAGAATACGGATTATACTTTTTCGTTTCGAGTGCTGGCGCATAAACGATAAGTGGTTTTAGCACAGAACCGGGCTGTCTTTTTGCAAAAATACGATTGAACCCTCTCGGAACGTACTTTCTTCCGCCAATCGCTGCTTTAATGCCGCCTGTACGATTATCCATTAATAAAAAAGCACCTTGCGCCCCCTCTTCTTTCCCAGGGAAATTCCTTGCATCTTGAAACTGGTTATATGCTACCTTTTGAATCTTTTCATCCATCGGTACAACAAACGTATACCCTCCGCGAAGTACTTCTTGATGAGACAATCCGTATAAACGTGCTGCTTCATCTATGACCATATCAATATACGGCATATATGCGAGCTCATTCTCATCTAAGTTTTTATAGAGAGCGATTGTCTTTCCTTGATAACGTACGCTTTCTTCGGCAGTCAAATAGCCTTGTTTATGCATAAGTGACAATATGAGATCGCGGCGTTCTTTACTCTTCTCTGGAGAAAAATAAGGTGAATAACCGTTTGGCGACTTCGGAAGACCTGCAAGCATTGCGCCCTCTTCTACTGTTAAATCTTCTACATTTTTATTAAAATATAACTTTGCTGCAGCTTGAATACCGTAAGCTCCATGGCCAAAATAAATATGATTCATATACATTTCAAGAATTTGTTGTTTCGTATATTTTTGCTCTAATTGAAGGGAAATTGCGACTTCCTTCAACTTACGCGTAAATGTTTTTTCGCGAGTTAAAAAGACGTTTTTAGCAAGTTGCTGCGTAATCGTGCTACCGCCTTCGACCTTCTCTCCTGCTAACGTATCTTTATAAAGGGCCCGAAATATAGACGGATAATCGATTCCTTGATGCTCATAAAAACGAGAATCTTCCACCGCAACGAACGCCTGCTGCACATATTTCGGAATTTGCTCGATTGGTACGAGGTCTCTATTTTCTACGTATAATTTCGTAATTTCTTTCCCTTTCTGGTCAACGATACGTGATGAAGAGTGGAAAACGAGCTGCTTTTCATCCATCATATAGCCACCAGCTAACACAATTAGTTTATAAAGGACAATCGCTAATAGTAGCGTTGCTAACCCACCTAATAAAGTCCACTTTACTTTCTTCATACATCGGCCTTCTTTCCAAATGATGGTACATTTATTATTTGAAAAAGAGGTATCTTTATGTATATAATCTTCGAAGTTTTTTAAGAGAGTTGATATAATAGAAACAAATAAATAAGGGGGCATTAAAATGAAGGCTATTATTTCATACGAAACACCTCTAGAACAAGCGCATTTCACTGCAAAAAATGATGAAAAAAATATGTTTTATAAAGAAAATACAGAAGAATCTGTAGAAGGATCTCTTAAGTATGATGTACTAGACGCTGTTGGAGAATTTAAAGGTCAACCTGGCTATATCGTTTGTAACAACATTTCTGTCACAGACGAAGGTCGCCCTGTATTTGAAAACCGTTTTAAAAACCGCGCAGGCCTTATTGAAAACGAACCAGGATTCCAAGCGATCCGCGTTCTACGCCCATTAAGTAACGATACATATGTCATCTTAACGATGTGGGAAACAGAGCAAAACTTTAAAGACTGGACAGAATCACGTTCATTCGAAAATGCTCATAAAAAACGCCCCGCCCAAGCAGAAGGACAAGCTCCGGCGCATCCACATGCAGAACAACAAAAGAGTATTTTCTCTCGTCCGTCTTTCGTGACTACTTTTGATGTGTTAGTTTAGAGTTTTGGAGTTCGAAGGCTACGGTATGTGAAATTATATCGGCGATTTTCCGAATATATCGGCGCAACTTGAAATATATCGGCGATTTTCCGAATATATCGACTTATCGACAAATGACGACATAAAAAGGAAACACCGTTACACGCCGGTGTTTCCTTTTTCTTTATACCAATTATATATACAAAGCGCATCTTCTTTTTGCATATGCTTCACTTTGTAAGGATGCCCCGCTACCGATACGACAGCTGTACATAGCTCGTCTTTCTTTTGAAAATACGATTGACTGTATCCGACTGCTTGCACATGCCTTCTTCGCATGATTCCTGTATATTTCGCGAGTCCTCGGTACACCATGACTAACTGATTGTCTCGTATCATATAACCACTACTTGTATACCGCGCGTATGCAAGTAACGTAAATATAATACATAGTGGTATGAGAGTGAATAACGCGATATTTTGTTTAAAATATATACTCGCACCTATGATTGGCACAGCGAGTACGGCACTTGTAATCCAGCCCATGATGACGTAACGACGTAATGCAGCCTTCGGTAAATGAACGATTTCCTCTTCCATTTCATACGGCAACTGTAAATATGCGAGTAACTGCTGCACATCTTTTTTCTTCATAAAAGGATGTAACATCACTTCATTTCCCGCCGCCTCTATACTTTGAATAACTTCTACTTCGACAGAGCAATATCCGAAAGGCTGGCGGAGAATACCTTCTTTCACCGTAATCGCTTGAATACGGTGTAATTTTAAAACAAACTCTTTCTTATCAAATAAACCTTGCACGATACGAACTTCATTTCCGTTTCGCTCAATTTTAAAGTTCGCATATTTTAATGCATAACCGGCTGTTGAAATGACCCACGAAACTGCCATTAAAATCGCCGCCATAACGATTAATTCATATACACCGTTATCCATCACATACGCTTCCACTTTATTGATGAGCCATTTTGGAAGAAATTGATTAAACTCTGTGTAAAGGATGACTAACATTGAAAACACTAATCCGAATCTACCAGATGTAATAGATGCTGCTAAAATTTCTTTCGTTGTTAACTGATATACCGTCTTACTTCCTTCTTCCGTAGGCCCTTCTTCACTCACAACACTTCTTTCTTTATGTAATAAAGTAATGAGTTCCTTCGCTTCTTCTTCTCTAATCCCCGCCAACATCACTTCTGGCTCAGTACCGCCGCCTGCCACTTCAATATTTAATTTCGTCAGTCCGAGCACTTGATAAATGATGTTAGAAGACGTACTAATATTTTGCACACGTTCTTTATTTAAGTAACTTTCTTTCTTAACGAACACACCATGCTTTATATGTAAAATATTACTTTCAACCCAGTACACTTTGAAATACCATTTTATAGCTGAGAAAATTGCCATAATAAATAATACGGCCAAAAGGACAAGATGTAAGAAATACCAAGGTTCTACTTCACCATCTGAACGAAATAGAACGAGAAAAATAAAAGGCAGTAAACCTGCAATTCGAATACCTAACAATATTGTGATCGGATGTTGCCTCTTATACATCCTCATCACTCACTTTCGCAAGTTCTCCAATTTGTCTTTTCAGCTGCTCTGCTTCTTCTTTCGTTAAACCTGGAATACTATGAGAAGTTGCTGCTGTTGAAATATGTAATTCTGCTAAATTGTACTTTCTCATAATCGGGCCCTGTTCAATCGTTACGTGTTGCACGCGAATCATCGGAATAAGTACGCGTTTTACAACGAACATTCCCTTTTGAATCTCAATCTCTTCTTCATTTAATCTGTAACTATAATAGCGCTGACGTAAATTTGGAAACACAAAATAATCAAGCGGAATAAATGTAATAGCGCCTGTTACTAACAAGCCAAACAACCAACCCCACCAATTAAAATTGATCATAAAAAAGAAATATGCAATTACGACTGCTAGTATAACTGCCGCCCCAATTAAAGCGTGAATTCGCCACACTTTCAGCATATTAGAATGAATCTCCCTTTCTAACGGCTGCATTTCATCACTCCAATTATATGAATTTATTACTTATATATTAGTTGGTATATACATATTTGTAAAATTATCCCGCGTTAACGGGCAGTAGAACTCCCCCAAAAATTTCAGCTGGAGCAAAGAAGTTAGAGGAACGATCAACTGCCCGTAAACGTCCGATTGGTTCAACTAATAATCAGTGGGGATGAGTCTCCCACTGATTAAAGTTTCACTTTATAGTTTTTTACATCGTATCGATTAGTTCTTTAAAATTCCCTTCATTAATGGAATACACTTGAAACTGAATGTAATCTATCTCATTCGTATCTAGTTTAGCAAATGGCAAAATGTTAAATTTAGAAGCTGATCTTCCTAACATATCTACAATCATTAGAGAAACATCAATATGGTCGAAATCTACACGGAATACTACCGCTTCCCCTGTAAATTCATAATCTTTAATCGCATCATAAGACTTATTCGCACTAATGAGCATCACTTTTAATAGTTGGTTCAAATTTTCTGGTTTAAAATTAATCATATACGTGGCTCCTTTTCCAACAAAACACTATAAAAATAGTGTAATCTTATACTTTCATAGCTTCACACATCAATTATATTAAAAATAAAGCTAGTTTTTTATAAATTTTTTGATATAATTACTTACGGGAAAAGGGAAGAATTTTGTCTTCCCTTGTGTTTTTATTTGCATCTAGTACTTTTGCTAGATGCCTTTTTTTATGCTAAAAAGGTATCCTCAAACACTTTGAGGATACCTTTCCATTAATTTAGTGCACTTCAACAATTGTACCATCTTCAAATACTTTAAATACGCCAGTAAATCCTGATCCAGCTGCGCCTTCTATTTTATATGTCGTACGCACTCTAATTTGATAATATTTCTTTCCATTCTCTACTTGCGTATTTTCTAGCGTATAATCATAGTCTTCTTTATATTCATTTTTAATATATTCTTTCGCTTTCTCAAAAGTAAATGCATCTTGAGTCTTTCCTGTCTCTACTTTTTGGTTCTTTTCTGCTTCTACCTTTTGATTCTTGTCAGTCTCAGTTTTTTGGTTCTTTTCTGTTACTACCTTCTGATTCTTTTCTGTCTCAGTTTTTTGAGTCTTTTCTGTTGCTACCTTTTGATTTTTTTCTGCCTCAGTTTTTTGAGTCTTTTCTGTTGCTACCTTTTGATTCGTTACTGCATTTGTTTTTTGTGCCTTCGCTGCTGCTTCATTCTTTGCAGTTTTTTCTTCTTCATTCATTTTAGTAACTAATCCTACCGCTTTTTTATTATATTCTTCAAGATTCTTGTTATCTTTTGTTTCTGCAACTAGCTTATTTAATATTTCTTTCGCTTCTGCATAATTTTTCTTACTTATTAACTCTTCACTTTTCGTCAGTTGCTCACTATACTTCTTTTTTTGTTCTAAGATAGCTAGTAATGCAGTTCGTTCTTCCTTCGCTTGTTTTACAAGCGTAGTATTTCCATTCTTCATGTTCTCTACTTTTTCAAATGACTTGATTGATTCTTCTACCTTTGTTTCTTCTTTTAACTTCACAGCTTCAATCATTACTTTCGTTTGTTCTACAAGCATCTTTGCATCCGAATCGTCTTTTTTCTCATCTAGCGCTTTTTCAAATGATGATAAGGCATTTTTATATTCTTTATTCGTTAACGCGGTCTTTCCTTCATCCATTGCTTTGTCAAAATTCCCATTACTACATCCAGCTAACATTAAAAATGTAAGTCCAATTACCATTAATAACTTTTTCATTTTTTCTCCTCCTATATATCCCCTAAAACACTAGCTTTATATGTATAAAAGTCTGTGTAGTAATTAGACTGAAAGTAAAGATGTACTTTGTGTGTGGGAAAGGAAGTACATTTCATTTACTATCATTACTTAAAACTCCTAAATAGTTGGTAGTTGGTTTTCTTCTTCTTTTAAAGACAGAAAGGAATTTTAATAATGTGCGCAAAGTTCTCACCAGGCTCTTTACTACACACACTCTTATACACATAGAAAAACTATTTTTATTTTTTAAACTTCATATATCTTCTGACGATTCGATACGCACTTCATTTTGTAACATACCGAAAAACAAAAGAAAACAAACTGCAATGTAAGTTACATTTTGTAACCACCCTGTAACACAAATGTAACACAAGGTTTTAAAACATACAATAGTTTTTTTACATTATTTTCCCCACTTTCTATATTTTAAAGCGTTAATCCGGTTCCAATCCTTAATGTAATACGTATTTTCATAACACTCACGCTAAAAAAAAGAATTTACATTTTTGATTAAATTGAAGGATATACCCCCTTAAAAAGAAAAAATACGCTATTCTTTCCTATGAGCCTACAGGAGGAAAGAATAACGTATTTTTCAAAAATGAGTTCTTTTATACAAACGCTTTAGTTCTATATTACAATTAAAAGGGCAATCAACGCTAATATAGCTGGAAGCCCTTGTTTCACAATAATTGATTTATTAGATGTGAAACCGCCGAACAGAGCTGCTACTACCACACACATTACAAAAAATAATTGAACCATATAACCAATTGAATTGAAACCAAGTATAAGTCCCAAAATGAGACCAACAGCTAAAAATCCATTATATAAACCTTGGTTTGCAAACATAATGGCTACGTTTCGATCTCCTTCTAAATGCTCAGGTAATTTAAAAGCACGTTTTGCCACTTTTGAATTCATAAAAAACATTTCGAGGATCATGATAAATAAATGTTCTAATGCTACGATCCCGACTAAAATAGCTGCGATTATTTCCACAGTATTGTGCCCCCTCTATCTTCGCTTTAATCTTATAGCTTATATAAAAATCCGACATCGTCTGAATAACACGTTTTCAAAAATTCCTCCTTTTTACTTATTAAAATATTAATTGACATATCAATATTTGATACGTCAATTAATATACAACTCCCCTTTTAGTTTTGCAAGTTTTTTTGCTCAATTTGTTTTATTTTGTTCCATCATCTTTAAATCAATTCAAATCCTATGTTAGCTCCCTAGAAACTATACTGTTTTTTAATAACTCCATAAAAGGAATCAGCTATATCGTCAAATTAATAATTCATTGTCTCCAAAAACGAAAATTTTATTTCTTTTCTATTAAGAAAGCTCATTTTTATTATTTTAGGGCCAGTCCATTTTGTGAGCTCTATGGGCATGGGATTACACCAACAAAACAAAAATTGCATACTTAACAAAAAAGCCTACTAATGAAAGTAGACTTAAATTTTTTTAGGTTATTAACTTAATAATTTATCAGTTCATTTTCAAGGGTTTGAATAATAACAGGTTTTTTCCCCTGGATCAATCCATCTTAAAATATCAATCACATTTTGTTTATCTACATCTGTACATCCTTCTGTCCATGAAGTAGAAACATGGAAGAAGATTGCGCTTCCTTTGTATGGTGTACGTGATTCCGTATTATAATTAATTACGAATCCATAATCATATGCTGGGATATACATATTTTCAGCTGATTTCCATCTACCTCTTACAGGCTTTTCCTGCAGCGTATTATAGTATGGAGATTTAAAATCATCTACCCAAACATGATTTGGTTTTGCTTCCAAACTTTCGCAACGTTATTTTCTTACATAGTATTTAATTCACTTGATTATCAAAAAGGAATCCTATTATTTATGTATATTAGTGTTATCAGTCTTAAACTACAAAATAAATAATCAAAAGGTTTCCTATAAACTCAACCACTAAAAATCCTCCAATCCATTAAAATGTATAATTAATCTTCAGTTTGCTTTAATCGAAATATACTTATTCCTTTTTCCTTAGCCATGTTTTCAAGATTACTCTCTAAATATTCATAGACTTCTTCAATAGAATCTTTAGACAGAAAAATATGTTCTAAATCCAAAGGATCTTTAACCGTTATACTTTTTTTAGAAAAAAGATTTATGATTTGTGGCAAAATACGTATAGTTTCGCACTCCAAATGTAAACGTCTTCCATTTTCAAAGCTGAGAATTAAGTCTAAACTAATTCTCGTTCCAGGAAGGAAAAGAACCGCGGTGGGCTTCTTAACAACAGAAATTTCTATATCGCTAATTTCGCTGTACATAAACTCTTCTACCGGCTCTTTCTTTTTTTTTATTTTAAGCGCCTCACAAAGTGTGATGGTAATATTATGCTCTCCCAAAGTAGTTATACAAAAAGGGTGTAATTTACTAGCATATGTAGGATAATATCTTCCTTCTAATTCAATAAATGTTGGTAATATTCTATTTTCGGAATACAACAAAAATTCTTCCTTTTTCATAACCATTCCACCTTATAAATATATTATTAAAACAACATTTAACACCAAATGCTTAAATATATCACAAATAAAATCTAAAATTTTACTAATCAGGATAAAGTTGGTCTATAATTATTTTACCACAATCTCGAATATATGTATTGTCTTGTCCGTATTTCAGACATTTTTCTTATTTTCACTTATATTTATCGATTTACTGCCAGTATTTTATTTAAGAAAAGAAACACATCCACCTTCCGATTGCTACGTTTATGAACGATCTAATGGGTAATTATACAATCTCTTCTAATCCTAAGTTGGAACAAATACAAACTGCTGATTTATAAACCACCTATACTTCATCATATGAATACTTTTAAAAGAATACTAACGTCCCTATAAGAAAAGTTTTAGGAGCGAACTCCATTCATAAAAACAGAAAAAATCCCCCTTTACCATCGTGTATTTGAGGAAATATCATTGACATAAATAAACTTAATAAAAAATGAAAATACGAAATTGAAATTATTCTCTATCAGCTTTACAAAAAAAACAGCCCGCCTTCCGCAAAAGACGAGCCATTCCATTTAATTTTCACTTATTCTCTTCTTATACCAATCCTGCATTCTCTCCGCATCCTCTACTCTCGTATGCTCTAATTTATAACTTGATGATGCACTGGAAAACTTATACGTACATAAATCCGCGCGGCGCTGGAAATAGGATTGCGTCTTCTCCATTGATTGGACGTGTCTTCTTCTGACAAGTCCGGTATATTTTCCGACGCTGCGATATACAAGCGTAATTTGCTCTCCATTTACACTGTAACCATTTGTTTTAAATGTTGCGTATCCAAGTGTAAAGATGAGAATCGCGAGCGGAATGAGTGCCCACATAATGAAGTGCTTTTCAAAGTATATACTTATTCCAATAAGCGGGATAGCTAACATTGCGAAGAAGATGAAGCTATCAATGAGATAGCGGCGTAATGCTGCTTTTGGTAATGAAATAATATTTGTATTCAGTTCGTATGGTAGTTGTAAATGCGCGAGTAACTGTTGTACTCGATCTTTTCGAATGATTGGATGGAGTGTAACTTTCTCCTCTTTCCCCTCACTTTGAATGACTTCTACTTGCACAGCACAATAGCCGAACATTTGACGGAAAATGCCTTCTTTTATCGTAATCCCTTGAATACGATGTAACTTTAAGACGAGTTCTTTTTTCTCAAGTAATCCTTGTGAAATGCGGACTTCGTCATTTTTTCGATTTACTGTGAAATCTCCATGTTTTAGCGCATAACCGATTGTAGATATAACCCACGAAAGGGCAAGCAAAATAGCTACCATGAAAATCCAGCCATATATGTCATGTTCCATTACATACGACTTTACGCTATTCTCTATCCATTTCGGAATATACTCATCTACTTGGTGATACACGAAAAAGATTAACGAGAATAATAGCCCAAACTGACCCGATGTAACAGAGGCTAATAAAATTTCCTTCCAAGTCAATTTATATTCTGTCGTTTGTTTTTCTTCTGTAACGATTTCTTTTTCTACTGTATTTTCTCTTGCTTCGTCTACCGTTTCTTCTGCTTTCACTTCTGGAGTTGGCTCATTGAGTAAGGAAATAAGCTCCTTCGCCTCATCTTCCTTAATTCCAGCTAAGCTTACTTCTGCATCATCGCCTCCGCCAGCTGTTTCGATTTGAATTTTCTTTAAGCCAAGCATTTGATATAGCACGTTAGAACTTGTATTAATCGTTTGCACACGTTCTTTATTTAAGTAGCTCTCTTTCTTCACGAAGAGACCTTGTTTCACATGTAATACGTTATTTTCAACCCAATACGTTGTGTAATACCATTTTTCAAACGCTGAAAAAACGGTGAGTAAACCGAATGCAGCAGGAATTAAATACCAAAACGGAAATTTTCCGTTTAAACTAAACATGAAAATAATGAGTGGGATAAAGTCTGTTATTTTTAATTCTAATAACATCGTGATCGGATGCTGTCTCTTATACATCCTCATCACTCACTTTCGCTAATTCTGCGATTTTCGTTTTCAACATTTCTGCTTCATACATCGTTAATCCTGGGATGCTGTGAGAAGTTGCTGTTGTTGAAATGTGCAATTCTGCTAAGCCATATTTTCTCATAATCGGTCCTTGTTCAATCGTAACGTGCTGTACACGAATCATCGGTACTAATACGCGCTTTACGACGAAAAGGCCGTGCTGAATTTCAAGTTCTTCTTCATTTAGTTGGTAGCTGTAATAACGCTGACGTAGTTTTGGGAATACGAAGTACTCCAATGGTGCTAACGCAACTGTTAACCCGATTAACACGTACAAAATCCACGCCCACCAATCAAACTTTATCATGAGGAAAAGGTAAGCTAAAATGACAAGAATACCGATCCCTTCTTCTATTACAGCCCGAACTTTCCACACCTTGACCATGTCAGGGTGAATTTCATTTTTCAATGGCTCCATGTAACCACTCCAAATCTAGTAATCTAATATATAAATAGTCTCAATCTATATTTTACGTAACCTTACAGAAAATTGAAATTTAATCTTCTTTCTTCTCAGGAATAAAATATCCGAACCAAAGTAGCCAAATGAAACCGATTAACTTCATCCAATTTCCATCCGCTTGAAAAGCTTCAATCATACCTGGTATTTTATAAATCCCAATAAATCCAAGAAAACCGAGCCACCAGTTTTTTTGCATTTTCATCTTTATTCCTCCTTCATGACCTTTTTCACATTTCGAATCCAAATTTCTTTATACTTTAACTGAAATCCCATGAGCATGTAGTTGCTCATATTATCGATCACAAGCGCCAACGTATGAGCATTTTCTTCCGTTGCCTGTTGTGACACAACGTCAAGTTCCACACCTTTCTTCAATAAGTCGTGGAAACCATTTAAAAACTCTTCTTGTATTTCAAATAAGCGTTTCTGATACTTTTCATTTCGCGCCGCAGTTACGATAAATTCATTTATGACGCGCAGTATTCCTTCTTGTCCTTCATACTCAGAGAGCATATGTAAACCATCTGCGATTAACTTTTCTGCAAAATTTTCTTTCGTATATTGCTCTTTATCAAAATAACTCACGAAATGATACCCAGAAAAAATTTCTTCAAATAAAAAGTCCACTAACGCTTCTTTAGAAGAAAAATGATAATAAATAGCCGGTTTTGAAATACCTACCTCTTTCGCAATCATGGAAAGGCTCATCTTCTCAATGCCGTGCTCTGCCATAAGTTTAAATGACGCCTCTACAATGTTTTGCGATGTTTGTAAATTCTTTGTCATACTGTACCTCACTTGTTTTTACTTACCGGTCGGTAAGTAAATTATAAAATGAAACGAAATGATTTTCAAGTTAGTTAGCGCTTCAGAAGGTATTTATTGGAAAAATGTAGAAATTTATAAAGTAAACGCAACATATAACAATAAGGAGGATATCATATGGGACTTGGTGGTAAAGGCGGTAGTGGTGGCACTGGCGGCGGTGAAGCTGGACAAGCTGGTAAGAACGGATTTTCATTCATCATTGTACTTTTTATCGTATTGATTATAGTTGGAGTTAGCTATATCGGACTTAGCTTCTAAGAAAAGGCGCCCTACATTACACATGTAGGACGCCTTCCTTTTAATCCTTATTCAATAATCGCATACGATAACAATTCATCGTTACTTCTCCAAGTCTTTGCAATAATTGATAGTTCGCATATGCGCCGACCGGGGCACCGATTATTGGTACGAGCTGAAGCATTTTTGCTAAATCGATATAGTCTCGGTACTCTGTTTGGAACTTTTCCCAGTCCATATGATTTTCTTCTTCTGTATCCCACGTTTCGATTGCTTTCCATATTTCTTTTCGGTGGTCGTCACTTGAAAAGGCAAGCTGGAAAACGTGAAGGATAAAAAGGCGCTCTTCTTTATCGCTCGTATCAAATCCGTACAATGTTGCTGCATCGAATAAAAATTTAATTTTAATACCGAGTAAAAGCGGAAAGTCAGCAAGGCCAAGGAGAATACCGCCTGCTCCCGTCCCTGCTCCTTCTGCCGCTGCTATTTTTTTGTACTCATCCATTTTTTTACGTACTTCGTCGTCTCGTCTTTGCAATGACCAGTTCGTCTCTTTTAATTTCGGCTTTATAAAGTTTGATCCGGCGCTAATCGTTTGCACCATCATCCGAATCGTTTCCGTTAATACTTTTTGTACTTTCGCCGGAATAAGCTGTTGTACTTTCGTCTGCACTTTCTTTGAGAACCATGTCATCATAGAAGAATCTTTCATGAATGTAGCTTTCCACTGCTCCAGTTCTTTTATAACCTTTTCTTCATATGTAATCATAGGTTCATTCCCTTCAATTTAAACGCTCAATACGTTTTGCCCCGTATTGATAAACGAAACCGATACTAAATACTATGCTTACGACTAATAAAATTCCCGTCATTATGAAATCTTTCGTCGCAAGTACAAATATGATTGTAAAGATAATACTACCTGTAATAAGGATCGCATTTAATAAAGTAAGGAAATCTTTCTTCTTCTCTTCTCCGCCTACTGGGTACAAATCAAGCCAAATTTTCATGCGGTGATGTTTCCATAAAGTTAATAGCTGATAACCAATTAAGTATAGGAAGATAAGGCTTACGATAAATCGTCCATATAAAAACGGAATGAAGTAAAGAATAACTCCTCCAAGAACGAGCAGGCGTACATATAAGCCGAAATAGTTACCAGATCTTAAGAAAGTTCTCGTATATAAGTATAAATATGTACGCTTTTCGCCGATCATTGAAAGAATAAAATCAAGACATTTTCTACGTGCTACTCTCTCTTTTAATGCTGGTACATCAACGAACATATTCGCGATGCGGTACAACAGCATCATCTTCTTACCTTCTTCAGAAATTAAATATTCCCAGTTTAACGGCTTTCCCTTCACCATTTGATACATAATCGCAAGGTATAACACCATGAGAAGGACGATTCCACCAATAAACATAACGGAAGTACGTTCTACAAGGAAATACACAAATAAGGCGTTTAAAATAAATCGAATGAACCAATCGGCTCTTTGTATATTTTGATCTGTTAAAAATGACTTTTCCCACGCTACAAATAAATTCCACGCTTTTACAATGACAAACGCGATTACAATCCATATGTAAGTCGCTCCTGTTTGCTTCATTTGCTGGAAGTATAACGGGGCAAGCGCTGCCGCTACAATTGCGATTATGTACAACTGAATCATAAACGTAAAAAGAAACGCCTTTGTAAAATATGGTTTTAATTTTTGTTCAACTGGCAGTAAGTAAACGAGATCCGCTTCTTTTAATAACGTTTGAATAGATCCGGCCGTTAATACGAGTCCAAGTAACACTGCCATAACGAGCGCAGTCGGAAATGAAGGTGTTAACGTTTGTAACCATTGCTGGTAATAATACGCTCCTGCGCCGATGATGAATACGAAAATAAATTTTAAATGATCATTAAATACGTATTTACTATATGTACGAACTTCTTGTAGAAAGTGACGAAATCGTTCTTTCCATAACGCTGTGCTATTCATAATCTTCTTCCTTCGTTAATGCAATATAAATATCATCTAACGTTGCACCTGGCATATGAAACTGTGATTGCAGCTCAGATAACGTTCCCTTCGCTCTTACTTCGCCTTGATGCAGAATAATGAATGAATCACAATAACGCTCTGCTGTCGCTAAAATATGTGTACTCATTAAAATACCTGCACCGCTCTTTTTCATTTGATCCATCATTTGAAGGAGTGATTGAATCGCTAACGGATCAAGCCCAACGAACGGTTCGTCCACAATATAAAGAGATGGCTCCACTAAAAATGCACTCATAATCATTACTTTTTGTTTCATCCCTTTTGAGAAATGAGACGGAAACCATTTCAAACGATTTTTCATACGAAATTCTTGTAATAATTGTCCTACACGTTCTTCATATTGTTTTTCATCTACACCGTAAGCCATCGCTGTTAACTTCAAATGTTCTTCTAGCGTTAGCTCATCATATAATACTGGTGTTTCTGGGATGAACGAAAAACTAGAACGGTACGCTGTCATATCATCACGAATTGTTTTCCCATTAATTGTGACAGTTCCTTTTTTCGGTTCCATTAAACCGATAATATGTTTAATCGTCGTACTTTTACCCGCTCCATTTAAACCGATTAAGCCGACAAGTTCGCCTTTATTCACAGAGAACGAAACATCTTTTAATACAGGTCGTTTCGTATATCCTCCTGTAACATTTTCTACACGCAATAACTCGCTCATACGACACCACTTTCTTCATTTATATTCGTTCTATATTTATCTTACCAAAAATTACGCTGTACTACATAGTATCGATGCGTTCAAAAAAAATTTAAATTTGTTCGCATATATTATTACGAAAGCGGACATCATAATTATTGAAGAAGGAACACATTGAAAAAGCGACCACCTATTGATGAGTACAACAACATAGTGAAGTCATCATGAAATGGGGTGTCCATGTTGGACAAAGAAATTTACACATAACCAGATCATTTGTTTCATTTTCGAAACGGGGTGTCTCTGAAAGAGCATATACTGTTTTAAAAAATAAACAATTTCATTTTATAAAAGATTGCAATTCATTTCACTTGAAAATGGGGTGTCTACGGCAGAAACTTTAGCCGATTTACCGTGCATTTCTTAAATAAATGAGGTGTCTGCGAAACGTAAATTACGATAATGCTTTTTCAATCCCTCTTCAGAAAACAGGAAGCTGAGTCAGCTTCCTGTTTTTCGTGTTTGTTCTCTTATGTAATTATGGTAAAATACGGCTAAGGATATTTGAAAGGATGAGATCAATGAATCATACAGCGGACAATTGTATTTTTTGTAAAATTATTGACGGGCAAATCCCTTGCTCAAAAGTATACGAAGATGAACATGTGCTTGCATTTTTAGATATTAGTCAAGTAACAAAAGGACATACTCTTGTTATTCCAAAAGTTCACAAACAAGACATTTTTGCGTTAACGCCAGAAATCGCATCACACATTTTTTCTGTCGTTCCGAAAATCGCAAACGCGATTAAAGCAGAGTTTAATCCAGTTGGCTTTAACCTACTTAACAACAACGGTGAAAAAGCTGGACAAACTGTGTTCCACTTCCACCTTCATTTAATTCCACGCTACGGTGAAAACGATGGTTTCGGTGCTGTTTGGAAATCACATCAAAATGAATACACTATGGAAAATTTACAAAACATCGCAAGTACAATTGCAAATAGCGTGAAATAGTGACACTATAATAAGTAGTCATACATAACAAGCCACTTTCCTAAAGTGATTAAATATGGCACGGCTTGTTTCTCCACTTAAGATGCCAGGGACTATACACTTTTCCCTTGTCTTAAAGATATGCATATTTTTTCACATCATGAATACGAACAAAAAATAAGGAGGTCTCCTTTTATGTCAAAAGCTAAATCCTTTATTACAGGTGTCATTTGCGGCGGAGCAGTTGCTGGACTAGCTGTTCTTTTCTCAACTCCTTCTTCTGGCAAAGACATGCGCGGTAAGTTAAAAGAAAAAGGAAATGATATTAAAAAGACTTTAGCTGATATTACAGCTGATACAAAATTATTAAAACGTCAAATCGTTGAAACTGCTTCAGAAGGTAAAGAAGTGTTCCAAGAATTAAAAGACGACATGCACGATACACTTTCTAACTGGAAGCAAGATATTTCTCAAAACAAACGACATATTGAGCAAGAGATTTTGGACATTCAAAAATCAATTGAGAAACTACAAGAAGCTGTTCCGGAAAAAGCGTAAACAAATTCCTGCTTAGTTTTTTGCATATAACAAATATTTTTTATATAAATTGACCTTAACACGGCATATCACATAGATATGCCGTGTTTTTATGCATTTACAATATATGTTATCACTTAACATGTATGGACAACACATGTATTCATGACTTATAAACCGCTTCCATAGTTATGCATGATTTGTATAGAATGTCGTTTTTTTAAAAAATTTTCACAATTCTCACAAAAAGACTTTATTAATTTTTATTTTACTGGCATAATAGATAGTAATGAAAAAGAATGTTAAAGTGGGTGAGTATATGAAAAGTGGAGAAAAAGATTACTCGGTAAAAGAAGCGATGATTTTCAGCCAACGCATTGCTCAATTATCGAAAGCGTTATGGAAATGTGTAGAGAAAGATTGGCAAATGTGGATTAAACCTTACGATTTAAACATTAATGAGCATCATATTTTAACAATCGCTTATCATTTAAAAGGGGCTTCTATTTCTGAGATTGCTAAGTTTGGAGTTATGCACGTATCAACGGCGTTTAACTTCTCGAAAAAGTTGGAAGAACGCGGCTATCTTGTATTCTCGAAAAAAGAAGATGATAAACGAAATACGTACATCGAAATTACAGACAAAGGGGAAGAATTACTACTTCGCTTAATGGAGGAGTATGACCCTGAAAATAATTCAGTGTTTAATGGGGCTCTTGCACTTCGTAATTTTTATGGGAAGTTCCCAGAAAATATCGAACTGATTGCTATCTTGCGTAACATTTACGGACAAGACTTCATCGATATTTTTGAGAAATCATTAGAAGATATTGAAGAGAACTTTACAGAATCCGATCAAAAGTTAGTTAAGAAGTAATCTATTTATTTTTCGCAATCATGCTTAAGAATTCATTCATAAGCGGTTTGAATAAACCTTGTTTTGCTAGCGCTTCCGCAGTTTCGTGTACTTCGAGCTGATGTGGAAGCGCTTTTTCAAATTGATCTAATAGCGCATCAAACAAAAGAAGTCCTTCTGCTTTCTCCGCTACATATTGTTCGTTCAGCTTTTCACAAAGATGTAGTATACGTTCAACATCTTTTTTACGAGCTTTTTTCTTTATGATCAAAGAATAAAATGGACACTTTTCTTCATCAATCATTTTAAATAGTAGGTCTACGTAGTATTCAGCTTGTTCTAATCTTCTAACAACGTCCATTTTCTCCCTCACTTTCTAACACAAAGTCTTCTATTTCTGAATTTTATAACACGAACAAAATATCGTATGATACAATATATAAAGTATATGTATTTTAGCCAAAAGGAGGTCTCGCCTCATGACACTTATAACAGTTGTTTTTGTCGCATTCGCACTTCTTGTTATATTTTACACGAATTTCATGACACATACACTGTGTGAACGAAAACAAATATCTGCGAGCCGCCAACCCGGTGTCTTTCGGGTTATTAATGTATGTATAACAATTTTATTAATTTCTAGTTATATAGAAATTATATTTCATGGAAAGTGAGGAAGGAAAGCCCCTTCCTCACTTTTTTCCTCTATAAGCAAATTATACCTACTATAACCAATAAAATAAACAGTACAAGTAATAAAATAAGTTGAGAATTCATCCCCATCCCCTCCTCTATTCTGTATATGCGGCATACGCCCAATATGGTACACCTTCAAAATCTGACACGTACTGGTTAATTTTTCTTTATCAATATGAAAACACGTCGAAATATGATATATTAAATTTTGTACATATTGCTTATACTATGAAATAAATGACACGCATCTTAACTTTATCCTAAAGCCTCGGTAAGCCCTGTTAAGCGCGCTTTACCAACAAAAAAAGCAAAAGTATCAGTGAGACTTAATCGGGCTCTGATGAACTAAAATTCATTGGTATAGGATAAATTAAAAATACATAATAGTAGGAGTGTTTATCGAATGAAGAAAGCTATGCTTGCCTTAGCCGCAACAAGTGTAATCGCATTATCAGCATGTGGAACATCATCATCAGACAAAATCGTTACATCTAAAGCTGGTGACATTACAAAAGAAGAATTCTACGAGCAAATGAAAACACAAGCTGGTAAACAAGTACTAAATAACATGGTTATGGAAAAAGTACTTATTAAAAACTACAAAGTTGAAGACAAAGAAGTAGACAAAAAGTTCGATGAAATGAAAAAACAATACGGTGATCAATTCGATACACTATTAAAACAACAAGGTATTAAAGAAGAAACGTTAAAAACTGGTGTACGTGCTCAATTAGCGCAAGAAAAAGCTATTGAGAAAACAATCACTGATAAAGAATTGAAAGATAACTACAAGCCTGAAATTAAAGCAAGCCACATTCTTGTAAAAGATGAAGCAACTGCGAAAAAGGTAAAAGAAGAACTTGGACAAGGTAAATCTTTCGAAGAGTTAGCAAAACAATACTCTGAAGATACTGGTTCAAAAGAAAAAGGTGGAGACTTAGGATTCTTCGGACCTGGCAAAATGGTTAAAGAATTCGAAGAGGCTGCTTACAAGCTGAAAAAAGATGAAGTAAGCGAACCTGTGAAATCACAATTCGGTTACCACATCATTAAAGTAACAGACATTAAAGAGCCAGAAAAATCATTCGAACAATCTAAAGCTGACATCAAAAAAGAAATCGTTCAAAAGAAAGCACAAGATGGCGAATTCATGAACGATCTTATGATGAAAGAAATCAAAAAAGCTGACGTAAAAGTTGACGATAAAGATTTAAAAGATCTTTTCAAAGAGCAAAAAGCTGACGCTAAGAAAGACGAAAAGAAATAATGAAAAGCTCGGGATTAACCCGAGCTTTTTTATTTGCCCTCTTTTGTGGTACGTTACGTCCGGATTCGATAAATGAAATTATATAGTTGGTCCTTTGAATAAATTATATCAGCGATTTTTCAATTATATCGACCGCAACTCCAATTATATCGGCGATTTTTCAATTATATCGGCGCAACTCCAATTATATCGGCGATTTTCATAATATATCGACTTACCGACAGAAACCGACAATAACCGCGAATCCCTCTTAAAACACAAAAAAACCTTGATCCACGTAGCATGGAACCAAGGTTTATCTTATTATCATTGATTAAATTAAAAAACTATGTTATATTAGTACAGAAACACATTTTATAAAATACAAAGAACGTATTTATCCGTATCTTAATTTTACACCAAAACACATCTTCAGTCAACCCCTATTTTTCACTTTTAAAGGAGTGCTTACCGTATGAACAAAAAACTTGATTTAGAGCAAAAACGATTGGATACCGTAATAGAAACGATTACGGAGCAAATTGATAAACTGGAAAACGAAACTGGCAGACGCCGGGCAGAAGTAATCAATATTCGTAAACACTTTTGGGATGATGTGAAAGTGAACACGGATACTTTTGATGATTATCTGGAAACAGTTATCAACTTAAGGCAACAAGCTCAGTCACTAGCTGTCACACAAATTACTCATAAGCACACCTTTAATCGACTTGCCGCATTAAGACGCATGCATAAAGCACCTTATTTTGGACGAATTGATTTTAAAGAAGAAGGAGAATCTGCTGCGGAGAAAATTTATATCGGTGTAGCCACGCTTACTGATGCAAGCGGAGAAAACTTTCTTATATATGACTGGCGCGCACCCATTTCAAGTGTGTACTACGATTATCCACCAGGGCCGGCTGAATACAGTACACCAGGAGGCGTAATTCACGGTAATGTGGAGAAAAAATTACAATACATTATTCAAAATGGCGAGATTGATTCTATGTTCGATACGAGCCTTACAATTGGTGATGAGATCTTGCAACAAGCGCTCGGAAAAGGCACAAACAAACATATGCAAAGTATCGTTGCTACAATTCAGCGCGAGCAAAATGAAATTATTCGTCACGATGAAGGCCGACTTCTTATCGTGCAAGGAGCTGCTGGTAGTGGTAAAACATCTGCTGCCCTTCAGCGAATCGCCTACTTACTATATAAATATCGCGAATGGCTAAAAGCGGATCAAATTATTCTCTTCTCCCCTAACTCTATGTTCAATAGCTACGTATCTAACGTACTACCTGAACTCGGCGAAGAAAATATGCAGCAAGTGACATTCCAAGAATATTTAAACCATAGACTAAGCAAGTCATTTGATGTTGAAGATCCTTATGAGCAATTAGAATATATGCTAACTGAAACGAATAGCCCTACCTATAAAACGAGAAATGCGAGCATCCGATTTAAGGCATCTACTCAATTTTTCGAAATGATTAGAACGTACAGAGAATCTCTTGAATCTTCAGGCATGCTATTTAGGGGAATGAAATTTAGAGGAAAGTTAATTGTTTCTGCTAAAGAAATTACAGAGCAGTTTTACAATACCGATTCCTCCCTCCGCTTCCATAATCGAATTGAAAAGTTAACGGATTGGCTAAATAAACAAATAGATGAAATTGAAAAAACAGAACTGAAAAAGCCCTGGGTAGAAGAGGAAATTGAATTACTTAGTAAAGATGAATATCAAAAGGCTTATAAATATTTACAAAAAAAAGGTGAGTTTGACGACAACTCCTTTCAAGATTTTGAAAAAGAAACGAGAGTACTTGGACGTATGATTGTCCGTAAAAAATTGAAGCCACTGCGTAAAGGCGTTCAAACATTACGCTTTATCAATTTCACGGGCATATATAAACAACTTTTCACAGATGCATCATGGGGGACTGGAGAAAAACCGAAAGAATGGGATGACATTTGTTCTTTAACGGTGAACATGCTCGATGAAGGAAAACTATATTACGAGGATGCGACTCCATTTTTACTTTTAAAAGAGTTAATTGAAGGCTTCCAAACGAACAGATCGATTAAACACGTACTCGTAGACGAAGCGCAAGATTATTCGCCGTTTCAGTTCGAGTTTTTAAAACGTCTCTTCCCTGCCGCAAGAATGACAGTACTTGGAGACTTTAACCAAGCGATATTTGCTCATGCGAGTGAAACGGTGAATTTCGATACACTTACGAATTTATACGGACCAGACGAAACGAACGGCATTAACTTAACCCGTAGCTATCGCTCAACAAAACCAATCATTGAATTTACACGTGCTCTCGTACCGGAAGGCAAGAACATTCACGCCTTTGAACGTGACGGTGAGAAACCTACAGTGACGAAAGTATCAAATGATAGCGAACTGCACAAACATATTACTGCCAAAGTTGCTGAACTACAAAAACAACAGCACAATACGATCGCAATTATATGTAAATCTGCAGCTGAAAGTGCCGCTGCCTACGAAGCACTTAGTCATATCGAGAATATTAAACTTGTGAAAAGTAACTCTGCCGAGTATGAGCAAGGCATCGTCGTGATCCCCGCTTATTTAGCGAAGGGTATTGAATTTGACGCTGTTATTATTTACGATGCTTCTAAAGATGTGTACAGTGATGAGAGCGTTCGTAGATTGTTCTACACTGCTTGTACGCGCGCAATGCATGAATTACAACTTTATAGCGTTGGCGAGGTTAGTCCTTTTATACTTGAGGCTGATTCGGAGAGTTTTGAGCTTATAATGAAAACACCTCGATAATTGAAGTGAACCCCGAAAACGGGACACATATTAGAACACCTCCCGAATTCGCATATTAAGTATGCAAATTCAATGGAGGTGTTCTTTTTATCATTTAGACTTGTACAATGCTTCGTATTTCTTCTAAACGTAAATTTGTAAACTTTGCAATATCTTCGATTGTCATTCCATTTTTATGCATTCCACGAATTAATTGAATCTTACCTTCTTCAATCCCCTCTTTCTTTCCTTCATTACGAGCATGAGCGAACTTTGCGGCTTCATCCATCAAAGCTTTCTCTCTTGCCTCATATGCTTGTCGGAAAGAAGAATCTTGGTTCATCGCAATGTCCTCCAATGTTTGGGTTAGTTGTTCATCCTCGTTTGCCGGAAGTAATAATAACCAACGAACAAACAATAATTGTTTAAAAGCAAAATCAATGCGTAAATTCACTAATTGTTGGCTGGACATGAAAATTTCTCTCCCCATCTCATAAGAGGCTTTTCTTTTATTGTACATAAAATAGTGATACGCATGCAAACACGCACTTACTTAAATTTCATAAAACGCCCTGTATTTGCAGGCTATAACATCATTTTTCATGATGCAGACATACTTACGATTGACGTACTTCTTTCTTCACCTTTACTAGATCCTAATACTTCTGAAAAAGATGCGACAGAATATGCTTATTTACAGCAGCTAGCTGAATCAATTTCTCGTTCTGAATTATGTACTTCTATAAAAGCAAGTGCACTTATTTAAACACGAAAAGAGGGTTATTTATCATCCCCCCCTTTTGCTATCTATTTACGTTTGTACTTGATCATAATAATAAATACCTTTATATGCAACTTATAATAAGTATCAAGGTGTCTTTCTCATTCTAAACGACATATCTTTACGTCGATATACACTCAACACAATTCCCATTATAAATGCATGAAACAGAGTTGGTATCAATCCATAGCTAATAAAAGGTAACGATATAGAAAAACGTGGTAATATCCCAAGAATCATGCCAACGTTACAAATGAAATGGATTGTGAAAAGAGTCACTCCACCAACGAGAAGCAATTTACCATAGCCATCATTGATTTTATAAGCTATGTTCATTATTCTTACTGCAAAAAGAGACAGAATCAAGACAAGAACTAGCGCAAGCACATATCCATAATAGTAAGTCAAACTCGCGAATACAAAATCAGTATGGGCAGCAGGGATAGCCTTTATATTTCCATATGTACCAAACCAACCTGCTGAAGACATCGCCTCTTTCAAACGTAAATACCATAGATCATGCTCCGGGTTTATAAATCCTAAAATTCTAGCTATCCGGTATTCTTTTACAGCAGACCAGGAAAATAGATCCCTAATAATAAAGGGTAAAACTGGTAATATTGTAATGAGCCATGCCGTTTTCTTTCCTAGCTTACTCCACCAAAGCATAACGAATACCATCGTAATATAGATGAAAATTGGTAAAAGAATTGATGTAGCTGAAAATAGATATAAAGAAAATACGTACAACATGAGAAGATGTATAAACTTCAACCTACTATTATTGAAAAAAGAAGCCCAAGCTAGAAAAAAGAATGGTATCGTCATTAAACAGTCAATTTTGATAGGGCCAATTTTTATTATTGCTTCCCCAATCACGTAACCAGTTGGAAAACATTTTATCATTAACAAGATCAGTACCCCAATTGTATAAAACAGCCATCCGAGTCTTTCTAATTTCCGGTAATCAATCAGCATCATCACTACAACTGTTGCAACACCGAGAATAACAAAAATCACCTTATTCAGTAGTAAATCATTTGTATGTCCAAAAGCTATAACCGGCAAGAACCCTAATCCCATCGCAATCACTAATAAACCAATTAAAAACCAATCCACCTTTGGCTTATGTAGTTTGTTCAGTTCCCGGCCAAGTTTAATTGGACTCCCCATTTGCTCAACAGCCTTATCTTCAGCAACTTCCTCACTTAACCCTTTATCCATCCACATATTCTTTGCCTGTTTCAAGTGAAAATTCAGTTCAGTTGCTACTAAGTCCTTCGCTTCTTTTGATTTAATATGGTTCGTAACTTCTTTTAAAAAACGCTCCCCTTTTTTGTTCAATTTTTTCTCACTCCTGTACAAATCCTTTTAATATAAATTGTGCCTTCGTAGCATTTTTCTCTGCCTTCCGCAGCATCTTATTTCCTTTATCATTTAATTGATAATATTTAGCTCCCGCGTGGTCCCAGCTAGATTGGATAAAGCGATTCTGCTCTAGACGATGTAATAAAGTGTATAGAGATCCTTCATCCCCTTCGAATTTTTGAATCCCTCTTCCGCGCAGTAACTGCATCAATTCATAACCTGTTTTTTCATTCATAAGAAGTTGCAACACTGCTAAAAGGATATCTTCTTCCTTTTCGGACGATTGATTGATTTTTTCACGCACTCGTTTTCGATGTTGATCAGAAAAACTCAAATGTTTAAACGTTGTATTCTCCATTGATTTTCGCAGGCCTTTTAATCGATCTTCCATTTGATTATTCCTCCAATCCTTTCTTCAAAAGCTCCTTCGCTTTTTTCAGCCTCGTTTTTATCGTATTTTCCTTCACATCTATTACAATCGCAATCTCTTTAATTGATAACTCTTCATAATAAAATAGATAAATAACTTCTCGATATTTGATCGGTAAATTCATTACTGCAGAAGCCAGTTCACGATCCTCCGCATTTTGAATAACTGTTTGTTCCACACTTTCTTTTTGACTTTCCATATACGTAAAGTCATCCTCTGTAACAATAACTTTTTTGTTATACCAACTTTTTAAATAATCCTTACAATGATTAATTGCAATTCTCCATAGCCATGTTTTTAAGTTCGAATTCCCTTTGTATGTATGAAGAGATTTATAACATTTCACAAATATATCTTGCGTTAAATCCTCCGCAACCTCTTTATTGTTTACATATGAATACACAAGTTGCAGCACTTCTTGCCCATACTTGTTCATAATTTCATCGATAAGGAGTTCCTTATCTTCTATTTCAAACGCTTCTACCGTTAATTCATCCACACCACTTCCTCCTTCCCATATATTAGACGACGCACTGTATGGAAAAGTTTTATAAATTTATAAAAAATAAGGACGGCAATAACGTTTTTTTATAAAACACTTCCTCAGCAACTTACATATAATAAACCGAATAGTCGTTACAATACATTCACCTAAAGAGCGCCTCTCTCCCAAGGCGCTCTTTAAGTTTGTAATAAGGGGGGGCTTAGTTTTTCTATCTTCAAGATTCCCCCTCATCGCTAAATGAAAAAGAGAACCGATTTAATCGAGTCCTCCTTCTTTCTAACACTCACTTAAAAAATCTAATATTTCATGGCCATACAAAGATGGATCGATACTATCAAAACCGATACATTCTTCATACAAGTGTAGTATTTGAAGTTCTATACATAACGCAGCTGTTTGTTCTTGTTGATTTATTGCTTTTTCTAGTTCTGCCGTGTATTTCATTTGAATGTTGTTATCAGTATCCTTATTTTTTAGTTATGTTTATTTAACAAGAAATAAAGTTGTTTATGACAAACCAACCATTTAAAACTAGGGCTTTTCATCCATTTGTCTTGTTCCCTATTTTAAAACATAATACAATTAAACTGTAACTTAATAAGCTATAACTAGTAGGTGTGGCAATCATCTCTTCCATTTCGAAAAAAGGGGGAGGTGATAATATGATCGCGATGTTTGTAATGAAATTAATGTACGGTATCCTAACCGGAGCTGGCGTTGTCATCGGTAGAAGATACGTCGGTCCGTGGCTAATTTCTGTATACAAAAAAGCGAGAACCACCCTGCTTCGTGGAAAAGGTAAGGGCGGTTCTCGGCTAAAACGTTAATGTAATTTTCTTATAACCGCACCTACTACCACCACAATAGCAAGTTAGGTTACAAAGGCAGAAGTTTCTCAGGCTTCTGTCTTCTTTATTTTATGCAAAATTCATACTATACCATCATTGTAACACATTTTATTTATTTTTAGTCAAGATAAAAAACACCTAAAGAGTTTCTCTTCAGGTGTTTCTCTATTTTACGCTAACGCAGCTGCATGCTCTTGTTGATCTACAGGAATGACAGCGTCTGTTAATGCTTTTTCTAGTTCTGCTGTGTATTTCATTTGCTCTTCTTTACTCCAGCCTAGTTTTGCAGCCATGTAGTTGATTACTGCTTCTTTCCACTCGTATACCCAGTGGATGTTGAAGAATACAGCGCCTCTACGGCGTACGAAGAAGTCGACTGGTTTTGCTGTCATTTCGTAATCCATTGCGTATACAAGTGGGATTAGAACGTCTAGCGGCATGTTGTATTCTTTCGCTTCGTCTTTATGTTTTTTTGCTAATTCGAACAATACGTCAACGTTAGAGCCATAGAATTTCGCGAATTCTTCTGCCTGTGCTGTCGTTAAACCGTATTTCGTACCTTCGCCTGCTTTTTTCGCGATAAATGCTGGTAATCCTTTAGAGCCATCTACATGTCCACCAGAGATTGGCATATGTTTCGTTGAGCTCTTCGGATATGCACTATGGCCTTCTTTTTGTAGTAAGTTCGTTACGTAGTCTACTACCATTTCAGCCATTTTGCGGTATCCTGTTAATTTACCACCTGCGATTGTAATTAAACCAGATTCAGAAGTCCAAATTTCGTCTTTACGAGAAATTTCAGATGCACTCTTACCTTCTTCGTAAATTAACGGACGTACGCCAGCCCAGCTTGACTCGATGTCTTTTTCCGTAATTTTTACGCTTGGGAACATGTAGTTAATCGCATTAATGATGTATGTGCGATCTTCTGTTGTCATTTGTGGTACAGCTGCGTCTTTATCATAGAACGTATCTGTTGTACCTACATAAGTTTTCCCGCCGCGCGGAATCGCGAATACCATACGTTTATCTGGTGTATCGAAATAAATTGCTTGCCCTAATGGGAAACGTTTTTGGTCAATTACTAAGTGAACACCTTTTGATAACTGAAGTACTTTTCCTTTTTTCGAGTTATCTTTTTCACGAAGTGTATCTACCCAAGGACCAGCTGCGTTTACAATTTTCTTACCGTAAACTTCGTATACTTCACCATCTAGTAAATCGATTACACGTACACCACATACTTTTCCATCTTTATATAAGAAACTATCTACTTTTGCATAGTTAACAGCTTTTGCACCGTGCTCAATTGCTTCTTTCATTACTTCAATTGTAAGACGCGCATCGTCTGTACGATATTCTACGTAGTAACCGCCGCCTTTTAATCCTTCTTGTTTTACAAGAGGCTCTTTCTTCAGCGTTTCTTCACGGTTAAACATTTTTCTGCGCTCGCTTCGTTTTACACCTGCTAAGAAGTCGTATACACGAAGACCAATTGATGTACTGAATGATCCGAACGTACCGCCTGTATGGAACGGAAGTAACATCCACTCTGGTGTTGTTACATGGGGACCGTTCTCATATACGATCGCACGCTCTTTCCCCACCTCTGCTACCATTTTCACTTCAAGTTGTTTTAAATAACGTAGACCACCGTGTACAAGCTTCGTTGAACGACTTGATGTACCTGCTGCAAAGTCCTGCATTTCAAACACAATTGTTGATAACCCGCGTGTTGCTCCATCTAATGCAATACCAGAACCAGTAATACCTCCACCAATTACGATCACATCTAATTCTTGTTTATTTACTCCGTTTAATACGTCTTTACGTTGTTTACTTGAAAATTTCATGGTAATTCCTCCCTTTGATAACGAAAAAAGAGACCACAAACTCCGCTATAGATTTCGCCTCTATAGCGTGTTGTGGTCTCTCCAAATCTCCTACCGAATTATTAACTTGTCACCATTATAACACTGTTTATGATTATTTGAAAGCTTTTGTTGCTTCAATTGCTTTTTTCCATCCAGCATATAGCTCTTCGCTTGTTTCCGCTTCCATCGTTGGTTCAAAGCGTTTGTCCATATGCCACTGTTCTTTAATTTCATCTTGGTTTTTCCAATATCCAACCGCAAGACCAGCTAAGTACGCTGCACCTAAAGCTGTCGTTTCATTGATCACCGGACACTCTACAGGAACATCTAAAATATCACTTTGGAACTTCATTAAGAAGTTATTTTTAACTGCTCCGCCATCAACACGTAATGTTTTCAGTTCAATACCTGAATCTGCTTCCATTGCGCATAATACGTCTTTCGTTTGGTAAGCTAAAGATTCTAATGTTGCACGAATGAAATGCTCTTTCGTCGTACCGCGTGTTACACCAAACATAGCACCGCGTACTTCACTATCCCAGTAGGGTGTACCTAATCCTACGAATGCTGGTACAACGTATACACCGTCAGTTGATTCAACGCGAGAAGCATACACTTCACTCTCACTTGCATCTTTAAACATGCGCATTCCGTCACGTAACCATTGAATTGCAGAACCTGCTACGAAAATACTTCCTTCTAATGCGTAGTTTACTTTACCATCTATTCCCCATGCAATTGTTGTTAATAGACCATGCTCAGAAGCTACTGCTTTTTCACCAGTGTTCATTAACATGAAGCAACCAGTTCCGTAAGTATTTTTCGCCATACCTTCACCGAAACAAGCTTGTCCAAATAATGCTGCTTGTTGGTCACCAGCTACACCGGCAATCGGTACATTTTGCCCGAAGAAGTGATAGTCAATTGTTTCTCCATACACTTCAGATGATGGACGTACTTCTGGAAGCATGCTCTTTGGTACTGTTAACATGTCTAGAAGCTCATCATCCCACTGTAAGTCGTGAATGTTAAACATTAACGTACGTGATGCATTTGAGTAATCCGTTACGTGCGCTTTACCACCAGATAGTTTCCATACAAGCCACGTATCAATTGTTCCGAATAATAGATCGCCATTTTCCGCTTTCTCTCTTGCACCTTCAACGTTATCTAAAATCCATTTTACTTTCGTACCAGAGAAGTATGCGTCAATTAAAAGACCTGTTTTTTCGCGAACCATTTCGCCATAACCTTTTTCTTTTAACTCATCACAAATTTCAGCTGTTTGGCGAGATTGCCATACGATTGCGTTATAAATTGGTTTGCCTGTTGTTTTATCCCATACAACCGCTGTTTCACGTTGGTTCGTAATACCGATACCAGCGATTTGTTCTGGTTTTACATCTGCTTCGCTTAAGCAAGTTGCGATAACTGCTAAAATAGATCCCCAAATTTCTTGCGCGTTATGCTCTACCCAGCCCGGCTTTGGAAAATGTTGTGTAAATTCTTTTTGAGCTGAATGAACAATTTCACCTTTTTTATTGAACAGAATTGCACGTGAGCTAGTTGTTCCTTGGTCTAATGAAAGAATATATTTTTTCATATCGGTTTCCCCCTTATGCTACTTTTCTACTATTTGTATTGCTTCCACTTTTTTTGCTTGTCATATAAGAGATTGCTAGTACAATCACAGTTGCAATAATCACATAAATAAGTGCTGCATTTTGTTTTCCTTCAAATACAACTTGATGGAATAATCCTGCAAGTGATCCACCTAAAATTGGACCTACTACTGGAATCCATGCATACTTCCAGTTTGAACCGCCTTTTCCTGCAATCGGAAGGAAGAAGTGCGCGATACGCGGACCTAAATCACGTGCTGGGTTGATTGCGTATCCTGTCGTTCCACCTAATGATAAACCAATACTTACAATTAAGAAACCTACGATAAATGGATTTAATCCATCTGCAAATTTATTTGCACCAATTGCTAATATACCAAATACTAAAACGAATGTTCCAATCATTTCACTTAAAAGGTTTGCAAATGTGTTCGGAATTGCTGGACCTGTTGCAAATACGCCTAACTTTGTTCCTGGATCTTCTGTTTCTTTCCAATGTGGTAAGTAATGTAAATATACGATAACTGCCCCGATAATTGCCCCAATCATTTGTGCTGCGATATAACCAGGTACGTCACTCCATGGGAACGCTCCCTTAAATGCTAATCCTATCGTTAAAGCTGGATTCAAATGTGCCCCACTAATTGATCCAACCGCATATGCTGCAACCGCTACTGCTAAGCCCCAGCCCATTGTAATAACAATCCAACCAGAATCTTTCGCAAACGACTTCTTTAAACTTACACCAGCACAAACGCCGCCACCAAGTACGATTAACAACGCAGTCCCTATTAACTCTCCTAAAAATGCTGACATAGTATCCCTCCACAATCAATTTAAACGCTTTCAAATGTGATAGAGGTAAAATGAATGGCCATTCGTTTTTGTCAAAAGAAAAAGACCCACAGCTTTGCACGCTTCTATATAAATTTATATAGAAACAATGAAATGTGGATCTCTTCTTTTCTCCGTCACGTTTATTAACTTGTCTATAATGTTAACCGTTAATGAAAGCGGTGTCAACAGAATTATTTCACATTTTCGTCACTTTTTTTGGTAATGTTTCCATAGTTCGCGTTTTGATGTCGTAATTGCTGTCGCACCAGCATTTAAAGCTCTTTCTACATCATCCACTGTACGAATGAAACCACCTGCTAAAATCGGTACACCAGTACGCTCTTTCACTTCAGCGATCACGTCCGTTAATGCTCCAGGAAGTACCTCTATATAATCCGGTTTCGTCTTATCTAAAAGATTGCAGCTCTTCTCCATTGCACTCGAATCGATTAAAAAAATACGCTGAATTGCCACAACACCTTTTTGCTTCGCCTTCATAATCACGCTCGCCTTCGTTGAAAGTAACCCGTACGGTCTAAACTCCTGACATAAATATTCCGTCGCATGCCCATCACTCTGCAAGCCATGAATTAAATCCACATGTAAAAACACCTTTTTACAATATTGCTTCGCAAGTGATATAACACTCTTCAATTGGCCGACATGAATATCTAAAATAACGATATACTCATACGAACTATGTAATAGCTTTTCCAAATCTTTAATTTGCCTCACTGCCGGCAAAATCTTCTGTTCATGAAATTCCATTCTATACGTCCCCTTCTTTATGTCGTCCTATCCTTTATAGTACACAATTTGAGTGAAAAGAACAGCTAGTGTAAGGGATTTCTTTCATTTTTCTCGTTCTTCTTTTAAGCGTTCACTAAAAACCATACTATGTTTCTCACCTATCTACGTCTAGTATGAGCAAATACATGATGATGAGTAAAGCGAGTTGTCGTTGCGTTGGCTGTGCAACTTGTGCGTTACAGCTTATAATGGTGCTATTTCATGTGCTATACGATGTAGGTTTCATATATTTTTCTTCTATAATAATTTCCCGAACAATAACCGTGCTTCTTAATATTGTCGTTTCGTGTCGGTAAGTCGATATCCTATGTCAAATCGTCGATATATTGAAAAAATCGTTGATATATTTCAAGTTGTGTTCAATATATTTGAAAAATCGTTGATATATTTCAGAAAATGAAAAAGTGGATAACGACATGTTATCCACGCTCTCATAATTATAATAAAACAGAATCTTTATCACTATCCTGATTACGTTTCTCGCGTTCCTCTGCTAAACGCTTCATATACACTTCGCCTTCTTTTTCAATAAACTCATTATCCATCTCTTGCTCTTTTTTCGAAGTATATAAAACCATGTAGCCACTTAATACGATTCCGACGATTACAAGATACACCCACCATGGTAAAGTTTCCACTCTACTTCATTCCTTTCCTTAGACAAGCCTTATTAGTTTCACTGTATGAGGAAAGAAATAGATTTATGCTTAATTTTTATTGGGGATTTTTCGCAAAGAACGCTTGTACATATTCCATAAACTCAATTGGTTCCTGGCGAAACGGTGCGTGGTATCCTTTTTCAATGATATGGAACGTACTATTCGCAAATAGCTGATGATACAGTTCACCATTTTTCCAAGAAACGCTCTTATCATTTCTACCCCATATAATTAAAGTCGGCACCTTAATTTTATCGGCTTCCATCGCAATGCGGCGCTCTCTCATTTTCGTCAGCTGATCATAATGCTGTTTATCGTCACGACTATTTTTCACTTCATTTTTATTATAATCCGTAATCTCAGTTACAGTTTGTAAGTCTGTCGATAGCGGCGGCACTTCATAACTTTCTTTTTGCTGGAAAGACTCTATTCCTGTAGAATCCGCTAAAATGAGATGCGTTACTGCATCCGGATATAAATACGCTAAATTCAGTGACATCTCTCCGCCCATCGAATGACCAAGTACTGCGAATTGATTATATCCAAGCTTCTTCATTAACTTATAATATAAATTCACTTGCGCAGGAAACGAATACTCAAAATCAATTGGTTTAGAAGAACGTCCAAACCCTAAAATATCAACTGCAATAATTGTATGGTCTCTCGCAAGTTCCGGATAAATATCACTAAATCCATCAGATGAACCACCAAACCCATGCAGCATAAGTAAAGGAGGCTTTCCCTCACCAATTTTCTTAAAATAAATCGTCTGCCCGTCGATTTGTGCCATACTCTCTTTCGTATTCAGCTTCATCATAACAGTATCTTTCACTTCTTCGACCTTCGCAATCGGCTTATCAACAAAGTTACATACGATAAGTAAAACGAGCACAATACCGCTAATCATATAAAACTTAAACCGTTTCAACATTCCCGTCTCCTTTCTCTTGTTGCTATTTAAAGTTTTTACATTATTTGGTTGTTTTATAATTAATTTTAATTGTAACTGTATTGGTTACAATTATACCAAAAAAATATTTCTCACTTTTATTACTGATGGTTATTTTGTAACTATTATAGTTACATATTTAAAGTAAGTCAATTCTTTTCTCTGCATGGCCTAATAACAAAGAAAAGGACCTCGTTGTGAGATCCCTTTCTTTGTTATTATAGTTGGCTTACTCCGCCGCCGTCTCCTCTATTATCTGCTGGTGCTCCTCCTGTGTCACCTCTAGTATAATCTGGTTTTACTGGCGCTCCTCCGTCGCCTTTATTAAAGCTAACATAGTCTGGTCTTGCTGGTGCTCCACCTGTTTCTCCTATATTTAATGCTTGATTTGTAAACGCACTGTTAACCCCAATTGATAACGCACCTACTAGCGCAATCCCTAACATTCCAAAGTGAATCTTTTTCATTATTTTAGCGCCCCTTTTTTTAATAATTTTTTTTGAGCTTTATGACTCATGTGAAAATAGTGACTTGCTTTATTGTGATTCTCTTCTTTATGAAACCTTAGAGCTAACATTTCAGCGTATTCCTGTATACAACCCCATAGCTCTTCTTTTTCAAAATAAGTAATACCTTCTAAAACTACTTGCTCTAAGCTTAATGTAGGTGATTTTTCGTTTACACTTTTCAAAATCATAAAACGATAGTGAAACTCTTCCTTATTTAATTCTTTACAAATATCCAAACCTTTTTCAACCAGATCTGCTGCCAATTGATATTGTCCTAATTTATAACATTCACGTGCTTCAACAAATAGCGCTTTAAAAAATTTCGGCTGTTTTTTTGTAACTTCGGATGCATGGCGAACTGCAAGTTCCGATAAATCTTGACTAGCATACAAAAAGGCTAAATTATGACGCACCATTAAAATATATTTTTCATAATTTACCTTTTGGAAAATATCCATAGCAACATTAAAGCTTTCTTCCGCGAGTTCATAATTTTTCAAATCTACACAGCACAGACCAAAAGCATTTTCACATAGCGCTATATTTATTTCACAACCTATATGTTTTTTGAACTCTTCTTTCGCTTTTCTCAAATAGTCAATTGCATTAACTTGTTGATATGTCTGATAGTAAAAATTACCCATACGATAATCAAACTCTGCATTTTCTAAAGAATGCGAAACGTATTTCAGTAGTTCATTTGCTTTTTCATAACTTTCCTTTGCATCGCTATATTTAGACATTGAAGTGCAATATATTCCTTTAAAAAAATGATAATAATACGCTAAAAATCCTTTAGTTGGAATTTCAAAAGATTCTATTCTCTCAAAACTATTTTCTTTTATATTCAACCAATCCGTCAGCATTTTATATCTAAAATCTAATAAGGTAAAATACAAAGATAACTCCTGATCCACGTCCAAACCACTAATCTTACTATCAATCTCCTCTTTCATTTCTGTGGCTTTCTCTATATTTTGCTGCAACATTACACGATACCAATCATCTAAAGAATGTTTCATTTGCTCCCTTGTTACTACATCTACTCCCATACACTCGCATCCCCTTTTCTTAAGCTTGCAAAATTAGGATATTTATACAATTATCAAAATTGTATAGTATCACCTCTTTTCTATGTATTGAAAAATAATTGTCAGAAAATTTATAATTTAAATGAATTATACCAAATATTTCTATTTAGAAAACTTGAGAAACATTTTTCAGAAAATTTTGTAGAACAAATAAAGTGAAACTTTAATCAGTGGGGGTTTTATCCGTCCCCCACTGATTATTAGTTAAACCAATCGGGCATTAACGGGCAGCCCGATCCCCACCTAACTTATTTGCTTTCCCTGAATTTTGAGATGGGGGTCTTACTGCCCTGCCCATTAAAGCGGGATAAAAATAACCTTAGCTCAGCAAATATCCGAACTAAGATTACTTTAAGTACAATGCTTCATGATTCTTATTCTATCTTGGCGCAAGTTAAACAATAGAGTGTATATCAAAAATGGATTTTCTGAATACTTCCGAATTAGAACCGTAAAAATGAGTTTATAAAATTGTACACTTGATTTTCACATAATGAAAAAAGAGCACTGAACAAATATCAGCACTCTTCCTCATCACCCTCGTTATTTACACACAGTTGTTCCGCTATTTCTTGTACCCGTTCCATCGTTATTCCTTCTCTAAATTCCACAGCTAGAGGATGGTCTGTCGGCTCTAGTTCAATATAAGGACGAATGCCATCGGCTCTCAGATGAACCATCGTTTTTAAACTTACTGTTTCCAACTCATATGGTAAATCCGTCGAAAGCCACCCAAACATTGGCTCTAACAGTTCTTGTTTATCCCAGCATTCATTCACCTTATCAAAATTCGCTTCACTCAACGAAACCCATACACCCCATATGAAATGTTCATTTGTACCAATGATAGGAATTTCAATACTCCCTCGCATAAAGAAGTGTTCTCCATCCATCACGCATAAATCATCGTTCATTTCAAATCTAGCTTCTCGCTCTTCAGGTTCAGCATCATAATAATAAACAGGAGCTGATGATCCATAGCTCCTTGGAATTTCTTCATGATATGTACCGCAGCACCTACAAGTATATCCACTTATTTTCGTCATTCTATTCCTCCATCAGTTTTACATTCATTTTAGCAAAATACTTATAAAGCGAAAATAAAAAAACAAGCAGTTCCAGCGATCAGCTAAAACTACTTGCTCTCCTACTTATTATTGTTACTCTTTAATAAATTCCTTCGTACTTCTCACTGTATCAATTGGACGAACTAATTTTTCGATTTCTTCACGTTTTGGCTCTAGGAACGGAGGTAAAGATAATTTTTCGCCAAGTGTTTCGTATGGCTCATCTCCCATAAATCCTGGGCCGTCTGTTGCAAATTCAAATAAGATTTGTGGTGCAACTCTTGCGTATAATGACTCGAAGAAGTGACGGTCTACATAACCAGATGAAGGAAGTCCTACACTGCTGATTCTCTCGATCCATTCTTCTAATACAGCGCGATCTTCTACGCGGAATGCAGCATGGTGAACTGTACCAAAACCTTGTCGTGCTTCTGGAAGAACCGTATTATGTTCTACAATAACAGATGCACCGTTTCCGCCTTCGTTTACTTCAAATAAATAGAATTCTCCTTCTTGCGCAACCTCTTTAAATAATAGAACTTTTTCTAACACTTCTTTAAAGAAACTAAAGTTTGCAATGCGGATAAATACAGGGCCTAAACCAGTAATTGCATATTCTAATGGAACTGGACCTTTTTGCCATGGTGTTCCTGATTCAATCCCTTTATCAAGTTCATCTGAGATTAATTGATAGTGTTGGTCATCAAAGTCAACGAAAGAAAGAGTTTTCTTACCAAATTGCTCTTTAATTCCTGTATGTTCCACTTCCAGACGGTCAAAGCGTTTTACCCAATACTCTAATGCCGCATCAGTTGGAACACGGAATGAAGTTTTTGAAATTTCATTTGTACCGTGTACTCCTTTTGGAATACCTGGGAAGTCAAAGAATGTCATGTCTGTTCCTGCACTACCTTTATCATCTGCAAAGAATAAATGATACGTTTGAATGTCATCTTGGTTTACTGTTTTTTTAACTAAACGCATTCCTAAAACGTGAGTGAAAAACTCATAGTTTTTTTCTGCACTACTTGTAATCGCTGTAACGTGGTGAATTCCTTTTAATTGGTTCATTTTATATTCCTCCAATAGTTTCAAATTTTATATTTTCTCTTCTATTACTTCTCTTCAATAGGTGCTAAATTCGCTTCAATCTCTGCACGCTGATCTTCTAAGAACGGTGGTAAATCAAGTTTTTCTCCTAAATGTTCCACATCTCCATCAACTGTAAATCCTGGTCCATCTGTCGCAATTTCAAATAAGATTCCGTTTGATTCGCGGAAATATAAGCTTTTAAAATAGAAACGGTCGATGATTCCTGAAGACTGGAAGCCTCTTTGAATCACCTGTTCTTCCCAATAAGCAAGCTCTGCATCATTTTTCACGCGAATTGCTAGGTGGTGAATGCTACCACGGCCTGGCTTTTCAGTAGGACCATCTAAATATCTCACAACGATTTCTCCAAAAGCCTCGCCTTTAATGGACTGAAAAATTGCTTCCTCTTCGCTGCGGCTAACCTCTGTATAACCAAACATCTCTGTAAGTGTACTCGCCATTTTATCAAGTCTACGAACTGTCATTTCCACAGAACCCATTCCTTGAATTTGATGCTCTGCAGGAACTTCTGATTTCTCCCAAGTTTCCCAGTGCTCCACTTTTTCTCCGTTTGAAACGAGTAATACTAAGCGAAGACCTTCAGCATCCTCAAATTGCAAAGCAGGACGATTTGCATATGTTGTTATTTCACTATGTTTTACATCAAATTCCTCAAATCGCGCTTTCCAGTAATGTAAGCTTTCCTCGGAAGGAACGAGTAATCCAATTCGAGTAATCGCATTCGTACCGCGGTACGTTTTTCCTACTAAAGGAATTTCAAAAAACGATAATTCCGTACCTGGACTTCCTGTTTTATCTCCATAAAATAAATGATACATTGATGGATCATCTTGGTTTACTGTCATTTTCACGCGACGTAAACCAAGCACATTTTTATAAAAGTGATTATTTTCATTTGCATTTTTCGTAACCATTGAAATGTGATGATGCCCTTTAATTTTATACATTCGTAATTCCTTCGTTTCATTTTACTAGTCAAGTGATACCTAAAAAATAATATGCTTCTTAGCTTTTTAATTTATTCTCATTATATTTTTGTACATTCATCTTAGTTTTTACTGAATAAGTTACTTTGTTTTGTAAATCAAAAGCAAGTGAGTGTATGTTTTTCATATGACTCAATCGCTTTCGTTACTATCACTTTACAACTCAAGTGATTAAAAAGCAAGAGATTTATCTCAAATTCGAGATATTTTTTTATTGCATAATATTTTGAACTGGAAAACGATGAATTTCTATATGGGATAGCGTCATAAGAATGTGGATTTACAACGCTAAGTCTTTTTTATAAACTTTTCCTTACGTTTTCATGTATCCATTTCCGCATCAGCTGTAACGTCCCTCTAACATAATTGTTATCATATCTCTTCCTTCTAATTGGAGCGGAATTTGATAAGAGTGATGCGAACACTGCATCTTCCAATCTGTTTCCCACTCTATTTGTTCATCCGAACGAAACTGAAGAGTTGCTTGAAGGATTGGAAAACGTGCTTCAGTTCCCCTAAATAGGAAGTAAGTATGTATCACGTTTATGATGATTTGAGCAAGGGGATACTGCAAAAGTGGTGCAATGAAGGGGGAATATAAAATAAGAAGATCAATCTAGAAAGAATATCTAGTTCGATCTTCTTTTATTTCTCATTAATGCATTTTTACCCTTAAAATAAAATACTCAATAGGTGGATTATTCTTCATATCCTCAAAATCAGGTCTAATTTTAAAGTCAAATTCATTTGTTATATCGCTCAATGAATAAAGGTTTGTTCCATCTACACTTGTATGAGGAGCAATATATCCTCTTTGATCCCAATTCCCTTTGAAATCTGATGGTATTGTACTTTTTCCGTTTTGTTCTATTTTAGCCCCAGGTGCACCAGAAAAAATAGTTTGGTTTGTAGTGTTATTAATTGTGTACTTCACACGAACTATATTATCAGCTTGTTCAACTTTATGAACTGTAACAATAATCCCATGTTGTTCTAAAGTTACACTTGTAGCCGATTGCTCTTGATTTTGATTAGGTTTTTGTTCATTATTGTTTGAATTATTATTCGAGTTATTACTATTATTAGTGCCCCATTCATTATTTGTATTAGTGTTATTATTACCATTAGAATTGTTTACATTGCTGTTATTGTTATTATTGCCATTAGAGTTATTTGCATTGCTGTTATTATTATTGCCATTAGAGTTATTTGCATTGCTGTTATTGTTATTATTGCCATTAGAGTTATTTGCATTGCTGTTATTATTATTGCTTGAATCATTATTATTGTTTTGTTGTTTACTAGATTCAGCATTTGTTTTTTCTTTGTTATCAGTTACACCACAAGCTGCCATAGAAAATGCCAATCCCGTTGCTAATAAAATTTTTCCCGATTTTTTCTTCAAATATTTCATGGTATCCTTGTCTCTCCCTCTTCAGATCCTATTGTCATTAAAAAAAAGAATACTAGATCCTTCTCAAACAATCCAAAAAATCCCTTTATATGTATATAATTTTACAAGAAGTCACCATTACAGTCAAAGTTATTTGTATAATTAGAAACTTAAATCAATTAGGTGCATATTAAAAAGAAAGAACAAAAAAATTTCACGTGAAATTTAACTTATATAGACTTAACTTGATAGAGATGGGGGCTCACCCACATTGTAATGAAAATATACTTTAAACAAATTTCAACATAAAATTTGGATCTTATTTTTAGACCTATTGTAAAGGCTGAAGAGATTCTAACTTTAATATCTGTCATATTCAATCGACACACATCTAAAAAGTTGATACGCTCCCATTCTAGTGGCAAAATATGTTTTATTAGTTCTTCGTTACACCCATGCGTACTTCTTAGCTATTTCATTTAATTTCCAATAAAAAAAACAGCCTCACTAAGCGTATTAACACTTAATGAGGCCACTTTATTCACACTATTAATTATGGAACGACGGCTTATAGAACGAACGATTATCAAGAGCAAAGACACGCTCAGTGTATTCACCTGGTTTTGTGCGTCCTAATGCGCGGTCCATCATGTTCATTTTTGCATCTAAGTTATCGATGTAATGCAGAATTTCTGCTTCTTTTACTAATGGTGGTTTTGGGCTACCCCATTCTGCTTTTCCGTGGTGAGAAAGAACGATATGTTGAAGAATTAATACTTCTTCTGCATCGATTTGCAGCTCATCTGCTGCTTTCCCAATTTCGTTCACCATAATCGAAATGTGGCCTAGTAAATTTCCTTCTAACGTATACGTTGTAGAAATTGGGCCAGATAATTCGATTACTTTACCAAGGTCGTGTAAAATAACGCCTGCATATAGTAAGTCTTTATCTAATGATGGATATAGATTTGAGATAGCTTTCGCTAAATCAAGCATCGATACGACGTGATAAGCTAGTCCAGATACGAACTCGTGATGGTTCTTCGTCGCTGCTGGATAGTCTAAAAATTCGTTTTGATGCTTATTTAATAAATGTCTTGTTAGACGTTGAATGTTCGGGTTTCTCATTTCAAATATGTATTGCGTAATTTTCTCAACCATATCTTCTTTTTTCACTGGTGCTTTTTCTACGAAGTCTGAGATATCCGTAACTTCATTTTCATTCGCAACACGAATTTGTTTCACACGTAATTGAATACGGCCTTTGTAGTTTAAAATATCTCCAGCTACTTTCACGATTGTTTCCGCTACATATTGTTTCTCAACTTCTGGTGATACGTCCCACAATTTCGCTTCAATATCTCCACTTGGATCTTGTAAGATTACTGTTAAAAATGGCTTTCCATTGCTTGCGATACCTTTTGTCGCTGTTTTAATTAACAAGAAAATATCGACTTGTTCACCAACTTCATACTCTGCAATTTTCTTTTTCATTCGAATTCCTCCACCAAATCAGTTACTTTTAGTATAGCACACTACAACTCATTTTCTTTACGCTTATGCGTTAATTTTATAATCTGTTTTTCTGTAAAATACGTTAGTAAATGCGCATGGCATGTAAAGAAGATCACTTGTCTATCTTTTGCAATTTCCTTTATAAGTTCAATCGTACGATTCATCCTTACCGCATCAAAATGCACGAAACTATCATCAATAATAAATGGATAATCATGCTCAAATGTTTTTGCTAACGCAAATCTCAGCGATAAATACAACTGCTCAGCTGTCGCTTGGCTTAGTTCATGACTATAAAAACGCATACCATCGTTACGCTCTACAATAAACGGCTCCGCCTCTGACGGTGAAAAGATTTTACTATATCGTCCGCCTGTTAAATAGACGAAATACTCTTCTGATTTTTGTAAAATACGAGGAAGATGTACTTCATGATAATATTGCTTCGTTTTCGTTAACACTGTCTTTGCAGTCGCATACGCAGCCCACTTCTTCACTTGTTCACGCACTTGCGCTTTTTTCATTTCCCATTCGTGCAGTAAATCGCCGTACGTACTACCTTCTTCTAAATTCGCAATTTCCATACGATGTTTCGCAATGCGCTCCGTCAGTTCTTTTTCCTTTGTAAGACAGTTTTGCATGACTGTCATTTCTTGCTTTAATTTTTCATCATAACCATCAGCTTCGTAATGTTCAGCTAATGATAAACTCGTTAAACGTTGTTCTAACAGATCAATTTGTGGTAATAAACGCCCCACTTGTTTCTCTGCATCTTCACGTTTTTCCGCTAGTTTACCTGCCTCTAAAAACATCTCTTCATTTGTAGCTTCGGCGATATGCCATAAACTATCTCGTTCTACTAACAGTTGTTTCAATTGCTCTTGCATGAACACATATTCTTCTTGCCATTCAGCTAGTTTCTCTTTTAGCTGCTTACAAGTTTGGCGTTTTTCTTTCTCATTTTGCATACGGCTTTGCGCCTCGTGCAGCTTACTATACTCCGCACTACCGATAACAGTTTCTAGTTTATGTTCAAATTGCGAAATCATTTCATATAATGAAGATTTTCGTGTGCCTTGCTTCTCTAATTCACGATATAATTGCTGCATTTTTTCCATACGCTCAAACGCCGGCAATATGTGCGCATACGTATAAAATTCAGGGAACGTATAATGCTTTTTATACGCATTGACTTGTTCGCTCATGCGGAACGTTTCTCCCTCCCATTCCTCATACGATGAAACGACTTTATCATACGCTCGCTCCATTTGCTGTAATTTATAAGACTCACGCTCAAATAGTTTACGTATCTCTTCATCTTTTTCTAACTCATAGCGCACAGACATCGCTTCTTCACTTTGCCTTCCGCCAGCACTTTGCTGTAGAGTAAGAAGTTCTTCTTGTAATCCACTTGACGGATCTTTATATAAAACGAGGGCAAGAACAATCCCTACAAAAACGATGACGCTAATAAATAAGAGCGGGCGATTGTCTATAAATAAGCTTGTGAATAAAATGCCTGTATTAATAAGAAGTAACAGAAGACAAACTCTTTGCCACTGCTTTTTCTTTTGCATAGCCGCTCCTGCTTTTTCCTCGTACTTGCGCTTCATTCTCTCTGCGCCCATACCGATAAACGCCGCATCTTGGAACGACTTCTCTTTCTCGGCTAACGCATTTCGCTCTTCATCCGCTAACATTTGCTTCTGAATCTGTCTTATATTTTCTTCTTGTTCTTCTAATTGCTCCTGCGCTACTTTAAAACGATCATCAAGCTGTGCTTTTTGCGTTTCTAATTCGCGCGCCTTTTGCACTGTTTGCGTAATTAACTCTTTCGTTGCCAAACTCATATCAAACGACAGGACTGTTTCTTTTTCAAAAGTAGCACCAATTTGTTGCTCGAGTTCTGCAAGCTCTTCTTTTATATTCGTAATCGTTCCTGTTATATCACGCATTTCTTGGCGTGCATTTTCATACGACATATGCTGCATACGAAGTTCTTCTACATAACTTTCTTTTTGTAAAAACTCTTCGTCTATTTGAATCGATTCCATTTCCAATTGCACTGTCTCTATTTTTTTATGGAGCGAATCAACTTGCAACTGGAGCGGCTCCATCTTCGCCTTAATTGCTTCATAGCGCGCCATTCCGTTTACAGGAAACTGCCCTTTTTCATCTTCTAACACTTTCTCATGCGCACGCTTTTCAATAACGAGAGGCTCAAGCGCCGCTAATATTTCATAATCTTGCTTTCGTTTTTCTGCACTCTCTTTTTCTGCGCGAACAAACACCAATTTCTCTTCACTTTCTTTTAACTGCTCCACTTGCTTTTCATACGTGCCAATTTTCCGATACGATAAACTTAACTAAATCTATACAATTCAATCAAATTTACACAAGTTAGTGCTTCAAAGTGTTCTCGCAGCCCCGAAGGGACGAGGGGTATAACACTCCACACGAGGCAGTATCGTTACCTCCTATTATCAAGCATTTATTTTACCCATCTTGATAAATTTATCGAAGCATTCAAATCCCTATCGTGATGGCTATTGCATGGAACACAACGCCACTCACGTATTTTTAAACTCCACTGTCCTTCTGGTTGAACTGAATGGTCGTATTTAACTCCGCAACATGAACAAATCTTGCTTGAGGCGAACCATTTATCAGCTTTTACATACGCAATGCCATACTTCTCGCACTTATATGATAAACATTGAAAGAAGAAGTGTAATTTTTGAAATAAAAATGCTTTCGATAGTTTTTTGTTTTTTAACAGGTTTGAGATAGATAAGTCTTCCACAACAATTCTCATTGGTTTGGTTTTCACCAATTTAGCTGTTGCTTGATGGATATGGTTATTTCGGATATTCGTAATTTTTCTAGATAACCGCAGGTGCTCAGCTTTCGCTTTTTCATATCCAGCAGATTGAATTTTCACACCTTTTTTAAATCTTCTAGACATAGCTCTTTGTGCTGACTTTTTCCTTTTCAAAAGTTTTTTAACCTTGGCATCTTTGTTTATATTTCGTTCTTTCGTACCATTAGAAGCTACAAACAGCTCTTTTAAACCAACATCCACACCAATCGACTCATTCGTTAGTTCTTGTGATTCAAAGGATTCTTGGAATCCTACACTAATCCACCAGTGACGACCATCAAAGGTAACTCTTGGATTGAATGGTTTTTTGTTTCTTGGTAGTTGTTGGCTTGTTTTCACTTCTCCAATAGACTGAATATGAACGACTTTCTTTCCTATAATCAGTCTTTCATAATTGGCATAAAATCCTTGGATTAAATCTTTTTTGATTTATAAGAAGTGTGATACCCATTTTTGTACTTTTTGAACGAATGTTTTCTCGCCTTATCAAAATCTTTTGAAGCCTGTTTGGGAACTTGTGCGTTGATGTCATTTAACCACTCATATCTCTTTCGCTTCTTGATCTTTGTAAATCGTTTCTGTAAAGCTAACTGTGAAACAGATTTTCCAAATAGCTTATAGTATCTATCACTCATTCTTTTACAATAGTTATAAGCGAATCTTGCAGCACCGGCATGGTTTCTAAGCACTTGTTCTTGTTCAGGCGTTGGAATCAGTCTAACTTTCTTCGCCAATATCATTAGAATGTAACTCCTTTAATGAAAGATTTGTTCTTCTGAATCGTAGCGTGTTCCACCAGCATTCTCCTGAGAGCACTCGGATGCAAACCTGTTAATTCTGATACTTGACTAACTCGTGAAAATTTCATTATTATTCTTACCTCATTGAAACCACCATAGCACATACGTTCTGTATATTCAATGAGGTTTGATAGATTTAATTAAATGTATCTCGTTCAACTAAGGGCGCAATTCCTTAGCCAGTTCTCTTATGAACTTCTCATGTTTTCACATGAGCGCAGACTATATGTTTATCTCTTTAGAGATAGAGGATTTTTCCACCACCATAGGCTTGTGGTGTACTCTCGTCAGTTATACGAGATAGTCGTTGAACGTTCATCTTATCACTTTTGACTTAGATGATTCGAGGCGGAAGACCCATTGTTCTAGTGTTTAGGATTTAACCTTGCACCATCTGATTGATTTTTTCTGCTTTCGCGACATTCACGCTCGCCATTTCTAGCCACGTTGTAGTTCAATCAGCTTTAGGGATTGCCCGCAGTTAACCCTCACTACTAGCCAATCACTTGACTAGCAGGGCTTACTGATATATTTAATTAACTTTGGTTATAATTGGTTAAATAAATTGTAACAGTTAGTTACCCTTGCCACTCTTTCATCTTCTCTTCCAGCTTCTTTATTTCTTGCAGTGACACGTTAATTTCTGGCTTACGACCACTCGGCTTAAAACGCTGGTCCATTTCTTTTTCTAGCTTTTTATCGAGCTGCAATAACGCATCACTTCCGACTGCGCTTGCTGAAAATAAATAATTGCCAATATCCGCTTCACCAAGCTGATGAATGTTTTGAAGACCGTGCATATCAAATGAAAAGACAGATTCAAATAAGCTCTCATTCATCCCGCTTAATATATCGTGTAAAATTTCCTCGCCGCCCGTTTTCCCGTCTTCAAAATAAACGGTTACTTCACCAGCGGCCGTCTTTGGCAATCGTTCAATTTTCAAACGGCCGTACTTTTCTGTTTGTACAGTCATCGCCCCGCCATACTTGCCGCCTTCTTTCGGTTCATAACGGCGCTGTCCTCTCGTCGGAAAACCGAATAAAATACTTTTCATAAACGAGCGAATTGTCGATTTCCCCGCTTCATTTTCACCGTATAACACCGTCAGCATTGACAGATCCATTTCCACATTTTCTAATTTTCCGTACCCATAAATATGGAGTTTTTCCATTCTCATTTCTTATCCCTCTCTTGCTGGAATAATTGTTCTAAAATAATATTTTCTGCTTCCTTTTGAATCTCTTTCTTCTCTTCTTCTGTAAAAGATTCAATACTATTACGCGCTACAGGAGATGTCCAAATACTGCGCAGCACGCCGTCCATATTGGTGAAAGCTTCTAACTCTTTTAGCACGCTACCGACGAAATGATTTTCTTCTTTCAACCGCTCGATTTCCGCAAAAGAAACCGTCTCATTCTTCCACTTCATCGCGTATACAAAATCTTTTCGCTCTTCGCCAGCTGTTAAAATATGAAAAATTTCTTCCACACGTTTTTCATCACGTAAATAAGGAGAAAGTGGCCCCTGTCCTGTAAATACGACAGTTAATAGCGTACCTTCCTCTTCTCTTCGGCACTCATTCATCGCAGTTGACACTGCTGTCATAAGTTCATCAACAGTTTCAAGTCCATCAATACAAACTTCGATTTCATCCCATACAACATCTGCCGTATGGAAAAATGAACATTGCGTTCCTTGTTTCGTAAGTTCAATAAGGTACGCACCCTTCTCGCCTGTTTCCTTACGATGACGACCTTGTATATTCCCTGGATAAATAATGTATGGCTCTTCTGATAAAATTTCACGTTTATGTATATGGCCAAGAGCCCAATAATCAAACTGCTTTTCTTTCAACTCACGAATTTGAAACGGTGCATAGCGATTATGCTCTGCATCTCCTTCCACACTTCCGTGAAGCATACCAATATGAAAAGGCGCATCACTCATTTTCGTATACTGCGCTGTCATATTATCCGTTACCGCTTGCTGCAAATAACTAAACCCATAAATAGAAGCGAATAGCTCACCATTTTTATAAAATGATTTCTCTTCTACATACGGTTCCGTAAACACATGAACATTTTCCGGAAACTCAATTGCTGCCCAGCTTCCTCCTAAATGATCGTGGTTACCGTGAATAATAAAAACAGGGATATCGTACTGCGACAGTCTCTTCATTTGCTCGCGCACAAACACTTGCGCCCTCAAACTTCTCGTCTCCTCATCATACAAATCCCCGGCTAGCAATACGAAATCAACGCGCTCTTGAATCGCTTTATCAACAATACGTTCGAACGATTCAAACGTACTTTGTTTCATTCTCTCCCAAACAGACTGCGATACATTCATCTCCATCCCTTTAAACGGACTATCCAAATGCAAATCAGCCGCATGTATAAACTTCACTTGTTTCACAAATAACGATCCTTTCTATGTTTCAAAAGTTTCACCTTATTGTAACACGCAATGTCATATATTTCTTTGCATATTCTAGTGATTTATGCCAAAATAGTTATAAGATTCTGATTTTTATTATTGGAGGGAATTTTCATGGGAGTATACGTTCTAACAGTCTTTGAAAAAGATGGTTCAAAAGCATTAGACGAATCATTCGAGGCGGCAACTGAAAAAGAAGCGAAAGCAAAAGGTGAATCTATTTTACGAGAAAAAGGATTGTACGAAAAAACACATCGCTGCACATCTTCTGCAGGTAAGCTCGTTTTATTCCAGCGCTAAAAAAAGAAGCGTCATCCGCTTCTTTTTCACTCTACTATATCTTCGTCACACCACGTAAACACCACATCTAGAATGCGATTACCGATACGTACGCGCTTATTCCATTTTCCTGTTTGGATCTGATGTTGCAATTCCGCTTTCATCTTTTCCGTCCAGTCGTGAATCGTTTCACTACCGTCGTACGGATATACGCTTGGAAACTCTTTCTGCAGTAGATGCAAGCTCTCTGCATCAAAATGAAAATGGAAGAAGTAGTTTGCTGTAAGCGATGGTTCTTGCAATCGTAAAAAATAATCATCAATTTGCTTTCTATTTCTATAGAAAGTAAAGATATTCACTTTACCGCTCGTAATTTGGTCAATTTGAATTTCGTGCTTCTCTATAATCACGTCTTGCCCACCTCGTTATATACTACCTTTAGTATATATGTCTTTTGCAACAAAGTTAACCATTTTCGCGCGAAATTCATTTCCTTCATTATATTACCTGTACCTCCATATGCAATCAGAACAAATAAAACAAAGTTGAAGGGGAGCGATTACATGTATTTCGGAAGCAAAGGTTGGTATGTAAAAGAACTTAAAAAATTAGGTATCCGTACTTATGAGGGTAAAAACTAGAGTCGTATCGTACGCATGTGTTATCTAGTTTACTTGAGAGAATGAAGAGAGCTTCGGCTTAATAGGTAAATAGGTTATATCCATTGTTAAAACGTAATTTATATTAGTATGTAAAAGAAGCTGTACCAAAATTTCGTTACAAACGAAATTTTTGAAACAGCTTCTTCTTTATTTAACAAAAATATCAAACCAATTTTGATTCTTGCACATTTTCTTATTTTCTTTGTTTTCTTCGTCTTCCTTATTTACTGATTTAATATGATAATTAACTGGTTTTATAATCTCCAATTCCCAACATTTGTTAGATACATATAAAGTTGAATTATTTTCTATGTAATAATTCCCAAATAAATTACTTTCTTTTCCCGACTGATTTACATAAGTAATTTTAATTGGTTTTTCATAAGATTGATTTATCATTCTTATTAATTGTCCACACGATAAAGACAGCCTAGGTAATAATACAAAGGCTAATAATAGTATAAGTCCAATTGCTAGCTTTGGTGCATTATTAGCTTTATTTGAAAGCATGCTATAACATTGAGATATCACATTATAAACAAAACCCTTATTTTCTTTCCCTTCTTTCATTCCCCAATCAATTTTTGTATTAATACTAAATTTCCTTTTAATCTCCGACATTTTTGGTAACCATTTCGTTATTTTTGGTAACCATTTCATTAGTTTTAGAATAATAACATGTAATAGTGGTACTAATATACTCAAAGTTATTATATTGGAAATAAATATTAAATTAAATTTTTCTAATATAAGTAGTAACAGTGAAGAAATAATAAGCGTAATTGGTAAATAACTTATCAGCTTAAACCATTCTTTTCCACAAAAGAAATGAAATATTGTTGTTATAATTAAAAGCGAGGGCACAGAAAAAACAGAAATTATTTTCAAAGTTTCTAACTCTCCCAAAATGCCCATAGAATTAAGTACAAATAACGAAAATGCGAATACTACAATATGAAACACAAATCCTTTTATCGTAACGAAAGTATGCTCCATTGTTTTTATCGCTACATATATATAGCATATTATTAACCCTACAAATCCCCATATCAAACAAAAGCTTATCATACTAGTAAACGTCACTTCATTAGCAAAGAACATTGTTATAGATACATTTAATATTAATGCTGTAAATACGAATATAATAAAAGTGTTCAACTTTATACCCTTTTTTTTTAATTATTAGAGAAATAAATATTGAAAATATATAATAAATGCAAATAAAAAATATAGATGTAATAGTCAAGGTTTGTAAATTAAAAGGCATTACATTTGAGACGATACTAAAATTCGAGATTTGAAAAATTTCATTACCACTAAAATAATATCCATATAAAAAGCTATATATAATTAGAAATCCTAAAGATGATATAAGAGTAAAACCGAAAAATAAAAACCTCACATCAAAAAATAAACTCTGAGCATGTTCAAATTTCTTTTCAAAAAAAGAATTAATAAAACTCACCTGTACACATCCTTTATAAAATAATTTTCATTCCATATTTCAATAACACACTTCTAATAATCGATTTATTTGACTACAAATCATTAAATTTAAAATCCATATATAATTATAATTTAATAATAGGTATTATCCAACTATTAATATCATTTATATTATAAAAATACTCACAAAAAATCTCCTATGAAATAAACCTATAAAGATTATTTCACAAGAAATTTTTTACACATTATTTACCTTCTTCATATAACTCTACTAATCGACTCCCACCAACAGTACGCGTCCCAATCATCTTACGTAATTCCTGCGCGTCTTTTGGTCTCTTAGTAATTAAGCTGGTTTCATTTTCTATCACTGTAAAATCTAAATTTAATTGCACCATATCAATAACTATCACTTCATCATCTTCCTTTTTGTTCAACATAATATCATCCCTCCTTTTACGAAATAATTCGATATATACCATATACTCCGCTACTTCATATTGCCCTTCCTATTTCATTTCCTAATCTATTCCCAATAAAATAACTCCCAAACCAAAAATGCTATAATAAATCCAATCAAACTAAGGGGGCACATTTATGTTGCACAGAACATGCATTCAATTTCACAAGTTTGGCAACCCAAAAGATGTACTACAAGTTGAATATAAAAATATAGAACCATTAAAAGAGAATGAAGTTTTAGTCCGCATGTTAGTTAGACCAATTAACCCATCTGACTTAATTCCAATAACAGGAGCGTACGCTCATAGAATTCCTTTACCTAACATACCTGGCTATGAAGGTGTTGGTATTGTCGAAGATGTTGGCGCGGGTGTTACGAGAGACCTTATCGGCAAACGTGTTTTACCGTTACGCGGAGAAGGTACTTGGCAAGAGTATGTGAAGACGTCAGCTGATTTTGTAGTCCCTATTCCGGATTCTATCGATGACTTTACAGCGGCACAAATGTATATTAATCCTCTTACGGCGTGGGTTACATGTACAGAAACGCTAAACTTACAGAGTAATGACGTTTTATTAGTGAATGCTTGTGGATCCGCTATTGGACATCTTTTTGCGCAGTTATCACAAATTTTAAACTTCCGATTAATTGCCGTTACAAGAAATAATAAGCATACAGAAGAATTACTGCGCCTTGGTGCTGCATATGTAATCGATACTTCCACTGCCCCGCTTTATGAAACCGTTATGACATTAACAAACGGGATCGGCGCGGATGCTGCGATTGATTCTATCGGGGGACCGGATGGAAATGAATTAGCTTTCTCCTTACGTCCAAACGGGCACTTTTTAACGATCGGTCTTCTATCAGGAGTACAAGTGGACTGGGCAGAGATTGTCACAAAAGCAAAAGTGCACGCGAACATATTTCATTTACGACATTGGAATAAAGACGTACCGCCATATAAATGGCAAGAAACGTTTCGTCACTTAATTCGCTTAGTGGAGAATAAACAATTACGTTTTATGAAAGTACATTCTACGTATGACTTAGCGGATGTAAAAACTGCCGTTGATGTTGTGCAGTCTGCAGAGAAAGCTAAAGGAAAAGTATTTTTGATGAGTTATTAAATACAAAGGAAACGTATAAAAAGGATTCAGTTTAGCTAACAGTATTGATCAGAATCTCTTGCTTTAATTTCAGATACAGATTATTAAAACGTTTTATTTCATTTTGATACTTGTGGAGATTACTATGTCCGCTGTAGGTTTCTATTCCTACTTCGGTTAGTTTGTTAATTACTAATTTCCATTCTTCCCATACTATTGTTTTACTTAGCTTTCCATTGTAAAATGTATCAAATTGGTCAATAAGATAAAAGTTTGATAATATCTCTGATACATCCCTTTTTGTATGTAATGCAACAATGCAAAAAGGGATTATTTGTTGTGTAGTTGGTATAGATTCTTTAGTAAAACTTATTCTCTTTTCTAACCAATGATTTATACCTAAAACACCAAATGCTGTATCAATAGGAATCCATTTTTCAAGCTGTTTGTTGTAATATTCCAGCCATCTATGGTCGTTATGATTCCAACCAAAGATCGAATAGAAATCTCCATGTGTTTCAATTAAATGAAGAGAAAAGTTTTGTCTTTCCATACTTTTGGGATGAGAATTTATTTCCAAGATCCACCTAGTTTCTATTCCGATATGAGTTAATACTTTTTCAACTACCTTTGCCTGTTCAGCGCAATTCCCTGCTTTTCGCGCTAGAATCTCTTCTACTGTCCTGTCCACATAGTCAGTTTGCACCCATTCAAATTCTTCATTTAACCAAGAGAAAATTGTATTCACCTTTTCACTTTCATTTTTTATTTCTCGTATTCTTGCGTTAATTTCATTAGATATTCCAACATGAAATGCCAACTTTAAGTTTCCCCCCTTCCCTTTTTCATCTACAATATTTTAACATATTTTCCAATTTCCGAATAATAAAACCGCATTAATATTCACCAAAAAGGTTAGAGACGAAAGATCTCATCCCCGCTCAATTAAAAAACTGTAAATATATGGTATAGTTTAATTAAAAGGTGAAAGGAGACTCTAACATGTGGTTACTCACGGCAATTGCGCCTATTGTAATAGTTGGAGGAATTGTAGTGTATGTGATTGGAAGGCTTAAACATAAATATAACAACGGCACATTAGGTAAGAAAAAGTCAAAAAACGCTCAAGTTTTATTAGATAGTTTCATACCAATGGGAATGCTCGTTGGCTGTATAATCGGTTTGATTTTCGGCATGTTTTTCCCAGATTATTCACTTCTTGCGGTAAGTTTAGGAGCTGGAATCGGCTATTTATTTGGTTTTTTTGCTTATGAATTTTATAGCAAAGCAGGAAACAATTATTCATAATCCTCAAACAGACGCGAGGACAAAAAAATCCCCTTAAAGCATAAGCTTTAAGGGGTGAGCCTGTTTTTTATTTACTTATATACGTACAGCTGTACCACTTACAGCGACCATTAACATTCCATCACGAACTACTTCGTAATCTACGTCAATACCAACGATAGCGTTCGCGCCTTTTTGTTTTGCAAGTTCTTTCATTTCATCCATTGCGATATCACGAGCTTCTTTTAGTTTGCTTTCGTAAGAACCAGCACGACCACCGACAACATCACGAACAGAAGCGAATAAATCGCGGACAATATTTGCACCCATAATAGCTTCACCATTTACAATATCGATATACTCAATAATTTCTTTACCTTGAATTCCAGACGTTGTTGTTACAATCATGACTGACACGCTCCTAATAATTTGTATTTTGAATAAGCTTTCTTATGTCTTTATTATGACATGGAACAAACAATGAATCTATTGAATTACCTTACAGGAATGTGACAGTTTTGTAAGAATACAGCGACTATTTTGTTTAATAAAGCGCTTTAACATTAGGATACATAAATGATTCTCTATTTTCTCTCCAGTCCTTTTCTATTTCTTTAAAAGTCGGTCGTCCTAATTCTTCCTTGTTTCCCTGTTTACGAAACCATTTCTTCACATACTTCTCTCCATTTTTATTTTGTACTGTACAAAGGAAGCTATTACTACTATCCTTTAATATTTTTACAATCACGACAAGACACTCCTTCTCTCTAAAACTTGATCTTTTACTATAAACCCTTCCTCTCTTATAGTCATACGACTCCTCGGTCGCGCCAAAGTTGTAAGATCAAAAACGATATTTACTTTGTTTACATTTTATTTAAAGAAATCAGAGTTATAAGCATGATGCTTATCAAATATTTTGTAGATTTCTAACTTATCATCTAATTTTGCATCTACTAAAATTAATATATTTCCATCGTAAATATATTCTTCATACTTTTTAGCATGTTCTTCAGGGATTCCTAATCCGATAAATGCTCCTATTAAACTTCCAGCTCCTCCGCCAATACCGGCTCCTCCAATAGCTGCTGCGATAGGTCCCGCTGCTACAATTGGACCCATTCCAGATACGGCAAGTACACCAAGACCTGTTAATAAACCTCCGAGTCCTCCTGCTACAAGTCCCGTCGCTGAAAAGATATCCCCTTTATGTGCAGTTTCATGATTCACTTTTTCACCCGATTTTTCTTCCAGATGTTCAATTTCCTTTTGATCTTTCGCAATAGCTGAAATGTTATCTGCCGAGTATCCTTTTTCCTTTAATTCATTAATAACGAGTGCCGCATCATCAATTGTTTGAAAAACACCTACTATTTTTCTATCCACATTCATAACTATTAACCTCCTAAAGTTTTATATAATATATCTTTATTACTCTTCGTTTTTATATACACTAATTTTTTTATTCACATATCCATTCACAAAAAACGCCAATAATAAAAGGATTACAAGAGAACTACTTAACAAGTAAATGAAATCAAATGTAATATCCGTTATCATTTTATCCATATGTAACAGTCTCCTTTTTATTTAAAGTAAAAGTATAAAACCTTACAATTCATCTTCGGTCAATCTCTTTGTAGTATATGTATACCCTCCATAACTCTTTCTAAACGTAAAAAACTATAATTATATTTTTTAAATTTTATAGGTTTAACATTTTTTTAAACGGGTATGTTTATATTGTTATGCTTATTATATGGAAAGGAATATTACGATGAATGCCATTCACTCTACTACTATTCTTTATAATGAAACACCTACAATAACGCAGATTCATCATTTTTATGCTGTAATGACAACATTTCAAACAAATGTATTTATAAGTAAACACGGAACACTTACTGCTATTAAAAATTTAAGCACATTAGTATCATTTTTCCTTACTGTAAAAAAGAGAGAGCTTGTATTATTTATCTTTGAAGGAATAGATGCAAAAAAAGCTTTAAGAACACTCTTTCCTTCTTAAAAGTTTTGTTATCCCCCTATTCCCTCAATTGTTACTTTTCATATATCGTTTTATACTTCAAAATGATTTCTTCTATTCAAAACGAGACCCCCTAATACAATAGGGGGATTTCTAGTTTGGCCCTATGAAAACTGATATAATATATATTACGTTTTTCATTCTTTAAAATAGAAAACTTTTAATAACCTTGAAGGTAGGAATTTTTAATGAAATCGGAAACAAAATTTAGTATTCGCTACAAAATTATGGCTGGTTATTTAGTTATCATTTTGTTCTTACTTATTTCTTTCATTATGCTAAACAATGAGATTTCCAATTTACAAAAATCTCGTAATTTTATTATTGATCACGATTTTAAAGTTCTTAATTTAACGAATCAAGTGGAGAAAGAATTGCTAACAATTGAAAATAAAGCGAAGGGCTTTATCACTTCTAATAACGCGAATTATCTGCAATCTCTTAACTCTGCCGAAAAAGATTATGAAAAACATTACCATGATCTTTTTTCTTTATTAGAAGATAACCCATCTCAGCAAGAAAAATTAAAACAGATTAACGGAAATATTACTAATTGGATAAATAAAGAAATTCACCCGTTAATTGCAAACCATAATAGTAATAACATACAAGAAATCGACACTACCGAAATTCAATCATTGCAATCACAGCTAACTGACTTCCGTAGCACTGAGGAGCAATTAACGAAAAAAAGAGCTGCACAATTAGATACGGAAAATAATAAATTAGAGATTTGGTTATACAGTTTATTGTTCTTACTTTCTTGTATTTCCATTATCATTTCACTCTATATTTCGAATTCCATTACAAAAACGATTAAAAATGTAATTCAAGCTATTAAATCCATTTCTTCTAAAGAAAAAATTACGGAAAGAATTCATGTAAATACACATGACGAAATAAAAGATCTTGCTCATACAACAAATCACCTACTGGACGAAATATCGAAAAGAGAGTGGTTACAAACGGAGCTTGCAGAATTAATTTTAATGTATCAAGGTGTATCCTCTATCGAGATGTTAGGCAACAAAATTTTGAGTGGCATTATACAAAAAACGCAAACTTCTTGCGGTGCATTTTATGTACGTGAAGAAGTTGAAGAAACTGTCTACTATGTAAAGAAAGCTTCTTTCGCTGAGCAAGGTGCTGATATTGGAAAACACTCTATTAAAATGGGTGAAGGTTTCATTGGACAGTCTGCTTTAGAAAAGAAAAGTTTTATTCTGAGGGACATACCTGAAGAGTTTCGTTACGTTACTACTGGATTATTAGAAATACGTCCTAAAAATATACTAGTCATCCCTGTCTTATTTGAAGATGAAGTAATTGCAGTAATGGAGTTAGTAAGTGTAACTGAGATTTCAGACTTACATCAAGATTTCATTCAACAAACTGTTGATAATCTAGGTTTAACAATCCATAGCATTATGGGACGTATGCGAATTCAAACCCTTTTACATGAATCACAAGCAATGACAGAAGAGTTACAAGTTCAATCAGAAGAATTGCAAACGCAAGCGGAAGAACTACAAATGCAAGCCGAAGAATTACGAACAACGAATGAACAATTAGAATCTAGAACGGAAGAGGCCGAACAAAAGACAGCTGACTTACAAATTACGAAATTAGAATTAGAAGAAAAAGCAAGCGAATTGTTACGTAGCTCAAAATACAAATCAGAATTTCTAGCAAATATGTCACATGAATTACGCACACCATTAAATAGTATTTTACTATTATCTGAAATGTTAAAAGAAAATCATGACAATCATCTATCCGATGATGAAATTGAATTGGCAACCGTTATTCATTCATCAGGAAAAGATTTGCTTACTTTAATTAATGACATACTAGATTTATCGAAAGTAGAAGCTGGAAAACTAGATGTCATTTTTGAAGCAACGAACATAAGTGATATGGCAGCAAGTATGCAGCAAAACTTCTTACATATCGCTGCACAAAAAAATGTAGAATTTACTGTTGAAGACAGTGACACGATTCCTAATCTGTTTTATACAGATGCAAAACGGATTGAACAAATTATTAAAAATTTATTATCCAATGCATTTAAATTTACGGAAAAAGGATCTGTCTCTTTACATTTCGATTCAATAGAAGCAACTAATTTGAGCCATGAAATGCAGTCTATCAGTAATGATTGGATGACCATTTCGGTAAAAGATACTGGTATTGGTATCGCTAAAGAACAGCAGCAACTTATTTTCGAAGCCTTTCAACAGGCAGATGGCGCAACGATTCGAAAATATGGTGGTACAGGCTTAGGATTATCTATTTGTAAAGAGTTTGCTAGATTGTTAGGTGGTTGGATTACGTTACAGAGTCATGTAGGAGAAGGCAGTACTTTCACTGTATATATTCCTAACCTTCCAAATGGATTAACTGATATACAAGTATCCAATTTAGAAGTGGCAGCAACGGTAGATGAAGTTATTCCTGCTGAAGTTGTGGAGGAAACTATCGTGATTCCAGAAACTAATAACGTCTTCCAAGAGAAAACCATTTTAATTGTCGATGATGATCATCGAAATATATTTGCGTTACAAAATGCACTAGAAAAACAACATGCTAACATTATTACTGCACAAAACGGTATAGAGTGTTTAGACATACTAAAAAACAATACAAATATCGACCTTATTTTAATGGATATTATGATGCCGAATATGGACGGTTATGAAACGATGGAACATATCCGAATGAACTTAGGATTACATGAAATACCTATTATCGCATTAACTGCGAAAGCAATGCCAAATGATAAGGAAAAATGTTTATCTGCTGGCGCTTCAGATTATATAAGTAAACCATTAAATTTACATCAACTCTATTCAGTAATGAGTGTATGGTTAATAAAATAAGTGAGGTTTCGTTTCAGTGGAAAATAAGTATTATAATTTTGATCCATCAGTAGATACGGATAAGCGTACGAACTTAGAAATTGACTTACTATTGGAAGCGGTATTTAAACTATCAGGATTTGATTTTCGCCAATATGCTCGCACATCTATTTATAGGCGGATTTGTAATCGAATGCAGCTTTCTAATATCCCTACCATTTCAAAATTAATTGAAAAAGTAATTCATGAAGAGGGGGTTTTAGAACAGTTATTAAATGATTTCTCCATTAATGTAACTGAGATGTTCCGTAACCCTATCTTTTTTAAGGCGCTAAGAGAGCATGTTATTCCTGAATTAAGAAAGCATCCTGAAATTAGAATTTGGCATGCTGGATGTGCAACTGGTGAAGAAGTATTATCCATGTCCATCTTACTTCATGAAGAAGGATTAAGTGAAAAAGCTGTTATTTACGCAACAGATATGAATACAAATGTGTTAGAAAAAGCAAAACAAGGCATCCTTCCATTAAATAAAATGCAAACTTATACGAAAAACTATTTACAAGCTGGCGGTACACAAGCATTTTCCAACTATTATTCAACGGATAGTCGCTTTGCTTATTTTAATCCGTCACTGTTACAAAACATTATTTTTGCACAGCATAATTTAGTAACTGATCAATCTTTTAACGAATTTCACATTATACTTTGCCGTAACGTTTTAATTTACTTTACGAGTAAACTCCAAAACCAAGTACAGCAACTATTTTATGAAAGTTTAGGTCACAACGGATTCCTATGTTTAGGAAATAAAGAAACGCTTCGTTTTTCAGATATAATGCCGCATTATATCCAATTTAATCCGAACGAACAAATCTACCAAAAAATACAATAAAAGCGTATGAAATCCTCTGTTTGGATTTCATACGCTTTTTATTTCGCATTCGTTTGTATCATAATGAGGCACATATCATCTGATTGTGCTTTCTTCTGTTCTTCCTTATAAAACCCTTCTATCTCTTCTTCTAAATCTCCCCATTTTCTTTCTGTAAAAGCACGTAATTTCTCTTCAGCCTCAAATTCATCATTTGCAATTGCTTCAAGAACACCATCTGTAAACAATGTGATTTGAGCGTTCTTCTCAAAAGGTATAACTGTCTTTTCAACTTTTATTTCATCAAAAAATCCTACCGCACAACTCCCGCGATTTAGTTCCACTACATTCGTTTCATCAACTAAAACGTACCCAGAAGGATGTCCTGCATTTACATATTCAATCGTTCTATCTTCTGTATTAACTACTAAGTATATCGCTGTAAAATAATATGGAATATTATCATTCTCATTATGTAAAAGAGTCATATATTTATTTAAGTCTTTCATAACAAGTTCTGGGTCGATTAAACTTTTAATCGTTTCACGTAATACAGACGAAATGAACATGCAAACTAAGGAAGCAGATACACCATGTCCCATCACATCTAATAATATAATACCGTAGCGATTTTCATCGATTTTATACCAGTAATACATATCTCCAGCTAGTTTAAATGAAGGTAAGTAACTTGCTTCAATTTTTATATGCTCTTCTCTTAATGGGCTACTTAATAAGTTTCTTTGTACTTGCGTAGCTAAATCTAGTTCATTCCGAAGATTCTCTTCCTGTTCTTTATGCCAATTTAATTCCGATTTCAAGCGTAATGCTACACGCATACGCGCTAACAATTCAACCTTATTTATTGGTTTTGTAATATAATCCATTGCACCTATATCAAGTGCTTCAGCTAATTTATTCGCATCTTCTAAAGCTGTTACAAAAATAATAGGAATATCTTTAAACTTCTCCTCTTTTTGTAATCGCCTACAAACTTCAAGTCCATCAATTTCAGGCATCATAATATCTAATAGTATTAAATCTATTTCATTATGCCTGGAAGAATCTTTTCCAAAATGGATGTATTCGAAAAGCTCTTGTGCAGAATTCAGCGATACAAGATCCTGATACCCGGCTTGCTTCAAAATTTTTTCAATTACAAAGATATTCACCGGATTATCATCGACAATTAAAATGGACACAAGTTATTTCCCCTTTTCTTATATAAAATGTAAATCGATTATCATTTTCTATTTTTCTAGTATTACATACTCAGTTATGAAATGAAAATTTCCTACTCAAACACATTTATACAGCAAAAGAACAAACCCCCAGAAATGAGAGTTTGTTCTTTCATTCTATAAAGTGAAACTTTAATCAGTGGGGGTTTTCTTCATCCCCCACTGATTATTAGTTGAACCAATCGGACTTTTATGGGCAGTAAGACCCCCCACCTAAATTCTTTGCTTTCGCTGCATTTTGAGGTGGGGGGTCTTACTGCCCGTTAAAGTGGGGTAAATTTCCACTTTTAATTTAGCACCATTGCTTTATCATTTAAAAGACGATCCAATTCTTCCATATGATTGGTTTCATCTGCAATCATGTCTTCTAACTTTACAACTAACTCTGTCATATTTAATTTTGCTGCCTGTTCTTTTCGCTTTTCATAACGCTTAATTGTTTCATATTCTGATTGTCTAGCATATTCTAACATTTCTCTCACATCTTCTGCTTGTTTCACTGGTAAAGGGATTGTAGTAGGTGTACCACCTAACGTCTTAATTTTCTCTGCTAAATATAGGGCATGTCCTTGTTCATCACTAATTTCAGATTCAAAGAAAGGCTTTAACACTTGTCTATATATACCAGAAACCGTAGCTGCATAATGGTTATACATAATAATTGCCGAGTATTCTCCTGCTAAATCTTCATTTAATCCTTCGATTAGTTCTTTCACATCGTGTGACATTTTTATATCTCCTCCTATACTTAATAACTACCCCTTTTCTCATGTTTTAAACATAATTCTTTAAAATTTTTATGTATCTAAAAATGCTGCTTGCTTCAATTTACTTATTGCTTGTCTTTTAATACGAGAAACGTGCATTTGTGAAATACCTAACCGTTCCCCTGTATCTTTTTGATTTAAATTTTCTTCAAATATATAATGAATAACACTTTTTTCTGTCTCATTTAATACGTTAAAAATATCCTTTAAAACGAGACGCCTTTCTGTCTCTTCATATCCTTGCTCTACTTCACCTACAGATTCAATTCTCGCCACCGAACTGCCATCAGATGCATTTTCAACTACATCATCTAAGGAGGATACTCGATAATTATTTTTCGCATCCATAATTTCTAGCACTTCCTCTTCGGATAGTTCTAAATGATCCGCAATCTCTATAATTTTCGGTGAACGTTGCAGTTGATCTGTTAACTCCTCTATCGCAAGTTTAATTTTTCCGCCTAAATCTTTAATTCGCCTTGGAACGTGAATGCCCCATGTTTTATCACGTAAATACTTTTTTATTTCCCCTACTATCGTAGGGATTGCAAACGGCTCAAAAGCATTCCCTATCGAATAATCATACCTTCTTATTGCGCCTAAGAGCCCTAACATGCCTACTTGTATAATATCCTCATGCATCGGTCCGCCTTTTGAATAGCGATATGCAATGGAATAGACGAGATTTTTATAATGCTCAACTAACCTTTCCTGCGCTTCATCACAGTGGTTTTGTTGAAATTCTGCAATTAGTTTCATAACGTCTTCTTTAGTAAGAGTTGTAGGTTGAGATTGGATTTCCATCATTCTCCACCTGCTCTCTTTGTATATATTTTGTCATTAAAACTGTCATGCCCTCATCATGCATGATTTGTATATCATCCATTAACGTATTGATTAAATATAAACCTAAACCATTTTCCGGCAAGTGCTCTACTGGTTTATTAATATCATACGGACCAACTTTCCTTTTTAAATTATTAAAATCAAAGCTAACCCCATTATCCGCAACCATAATTTCTAATCGATCTTCATATAGACCGAAGACAATTGTAATTTCTCCAACGTCTTCTTTATATGCATGTTGTACAATATTTGTACATGCTTCACTAATAGCAATTTTCATATCCTCTATATCGTCGTAAGCAAAACCCATTCGATTCGCAACACCAGCCATTGTTAAACGAATAATAGCGACATATTCTGCCTTTGCAGGAATTTTCATTTCTATCTTTTCAAATCTCTCCATCATCCCTAGTCACCTTCTTTCTACTTTTTCAAAATCGGAATTCAAATTTAATATTTCTGTTAACCCTGTAATATCAAATAATCTTTTTAACCTTTTAGATACACCAATAAACTCTAGCTTTCCATCATTTTTCTTAACTGCTTTTAATAGCGCTATAAAAACACCTAAGCCTGTACTATCCATATACTCTACCTCAGTAAAATCTACTACAATATGAACCTCTTTTTCGCTTGCAATAGGCATGATCTTATTTTTCAAATCTGATGCTGTATATGCATCAATTTCACCATTAAGTTGTACCGTATAACCTACATCATTTTGCAAAATATTTATTCCCAAATTCATCATTTCCGCCCCCTTATCTCAAACTACTACTATGTTAATTACCCATAAAAATTAGTTTTAAACATATTTTTTTATTTTCATTATAAATAAATTTTCCACAGCTTTCTCGGCTTAACACGTAAAAAATACTGCCAAATGTTTAAAGCTTATAAATTTGTGTATATATAATGTATAAACACTATTTTTAGGGGGATCTATCTATGGAAGAGCACAACTTTAAAAAGGGAGATTTTGTTCAATTTTCTTATCGACACGATCATGCTACAAAATTAGTTGGTTCCATTATTAACATACTAACGAATACAATTGTAGTGGATATAGGTAATAACGAAGATGTATCTCATATAGAACCGAGGCAGGTCGTAAGAATAAACAATTGTAAGAAAGTAACGATGGTTTAATATAAAGTGAAACTTTAAAGAGTGGGGGATTTCTTCATCCCCCACTCTTTCCTATATAGATTACATAAAAAAGCATCCAAATTATTTTAATTGGATGCTTTTTTATGTATATTTATCATTCTATTTACTTTATAGCTATATATAATAAACTTAAGATTACTATGCATGATCAAACTTACGCTTTCCGCAGCATTCTAGAGAAGAATGTAACGATTAAAATAAAGACGATTGCACCTAATAACGCTGGAAGAACGAAAATACCTCCCCATTCAGGACCCCAATGACCAAATAACGCACTACCTACCCAAGATCCGATTAATCCCGCAATCACATTACCAACTATACCTAAAGGAAAGTCTTTTCCCGTAATCATTCCAGCTAACGCACCAATAAGTCCACCTACAATACACGTAATAATAAGTCCCACAATTAAACCTCCCATATTATTTTTATAATGGATTTATCAAGCTTTGGTTTGTAACCAAAGCTTGATAAACATGTATTATTCTTTATTATCCAGCCCATCACTTATCTTTTGTTTCACTTTTCCGACTTTTTCTTTTATCGTTCCCTTCGTCTTCTCCCACTTCCCTTCATTTTTCAACTCTCTATCTTCTGTAACTTCACCAATTCCTTCTTTTACTTGTCCCTTTGTCTTTTCAACTTTACCTGTAATTTGTTCTTTTAGTCCGCCACTCATATTTCCCATCTCCTTTTCTTAATAGATTTATAGGATACAAATTTAAATAGAATACGTGCATCTTCTTTCTTGTAACCATTCACCGACTCTTTCTAAATCCTTAACGAATAACAAGATTTTCCCTTCATCCAGCTTTTCTTCATAGAAGTTCGCTTCTTCCTCATTAAGCCCTAACTCCTGCATCTTATTTCTTAACTGATCTCCCGTTTTTTGAAAGACATTAATAATGCTTGTCCCAAGCCCCTCCTCTTTTATACCAATTGTATTTACGTCTGCATTGTCTGCGATTCTATCTGTCCTTTCTTTCTCGTGTGTTAATACGTAAATATCTTTTTGGTCTATTCCTTTCTTCACTAGATCATTCGCCGCATTCATGACCTCTTTCTCCGTAATAAATTCATATACAAAAGGTTTACTATACTTCGTTTCCATCTTTAACTTCCTCCTTTAAAATGAATTATTTGTTATATTATATGTAGTACACCCATTTTCGAAATGTTAAACATAAAATTTGAAAAAAAATGAGAAGGAGAGTACATATGCACTTTCGTCTAGAGTTATTTGTAGAAGATTTGCAAAGGTCTATTCGTTTTTATGAGGAAATCCTTACCCTTGTATTCTCAAAAAAGAATACAACTGGTGCAATGATTAAACTAGGGGATTTTTCTTTATTATTGACCCCTGATTATATTCTTAATGAAAATCATTATTTAAAAACAGATGGACTTAATCCAAAAGGTAAAGGTGTTGAGATTATCATAGTTTTTGATCATATCGAACAAATATACCAACATGTATTAGAAAAAAATTATCCAGTGGAATCTAACCTTAAAATGCAATCTTGGGGAATGAAGGATTTTCGTATCGTAGACCCTGATGGTTATTATTTACGATTAACCTCCTCTTGAATTTTCTTTATCCCAAAACTAGTAGAATAAATCCCCTTACAATAACTACCTTAATTAACAGAAAATTGTTATAATTAAACATAAGGAGGGATACATGAAAAAAATCATATCTATATGCGCTCTAACCGCTCTATCTTTCACTTTAATAGGCTGTACAAGCACCTCAGCTACAGATAAAGCTTCACAAGCTAAGCAAGAACATACACAAACTACCTTTCAATTAAAATCCGCAAATATTACAGACATTGAAATACTTAGTACAATAAATAACAACGTTTCAAAATCTCAAACAGACAACGAAGAAATGATACAATCTATCGTTTCCGCAGTTCAAAAAGGCACGCCTAAAACAATCACTTTAGATCAAAAAAAGCGAGAATCTGCACATTCTACTATTACCGTTACATATAAAGATGACGCAAAAGAAGAATTTCTTGTTTGGGTTGATAATAAAGAGCAAATTACGATTGCTAAAGATGAGAAGAAGGATAGGGTTAAAGGTGTGATCGTGAATATTGAAGATGCTAAAATGATGAAGGATTTTTTTAAGAAAACATCTTAGCAGATAACTTTTCTTTATACATTAAAAAAGCCCACCTATTTCCGTAGGCGGGCTTTATCTTTATTACACAATAAGAAAGTATACTCTCATTTCCTCTGAAATTTCATGTAATTATACATATTTATGAACATAAATGTATTGATGAACTTTATCTACATACGCATGGCATTAATCCATTGAAAATTTATCTTCTTTAAAGCTAAAGCAAAACTCTCTTTTAGAAAAAAGAACAGACACCCTAAGGTGCCTTCCTCCGACTTGAACCACTTTAATTTTAATAATATGCATTAGACTCTTATCTCAAAAATAATCTAATGTATTCCAATAAAAGAAAGATAATGATAAAATAAAAGTGCAACAAGATGTTGCTTAGTTTTTAAATTTCATGGGAATAACACAAAAGCTAGGTTTGGTCGCCAAGTTTTTTCATTCCTATCGGTCATGAAATACCTCGGTTGGTCACCGGGGTATTTCTTTTTTATTAACGTATATATAGGTCTATTATGGACAAAATAAAATATAATATTAGTAGAAGATAGAACACTGACATCTTTGCCGCTTCTAAATTACTTTGGTCTTGTGCGAAGAAAGTATGGTCAGTATTTTCAGCTCAGTGTTCCATCTACTTTAGTTTTTGAGTTGAGTGTTGCTAATCATAGCAGCACTTTTTTACATTCCAATTTGTTCTTTGATGAATTGAATTATATGTTTTACAAACTGGCTTTGCGTGAAGAAATAATGAATATTTCTCAGTACTGTCGTCCACGATGCTAGATTACTTACAAAAGACTGGGGTTCTGTCTTTTTGGTCGCCTTTTTTTTACGTTTTTTCATTCCTGTCCCTCCCTTCATAAGGGAAGGGCAAAGATGGCACATTTTATATTTTAAAGAGTTATATAGAAGAGGACAATCTATTCATTAGCAAAATAAAGAAAAGACACCCTAAGGTGCCTTCCTCCGACTTGAACCATCTTAATTTTAATAATATGTATTGGACTCCCATCCAATTATTATTTTACCATGTTAAGTTGTTTTTGTTTATTGAGAAATACAATAATTTACTTGTGCTGGTTGTCTGTATGAGGTCTTTTTGTAGTCCATGCAGCGATTAACAAAAGAACAATAGCCGTGATAACACCTAAAAGTCCTTGCTTGAGCCACATGGATAATGCGGCATTTGAGCCAACGGCTAGAAACATAAGCATTACTGTGTATGTATTAAATTCCATTATAAGCAATCTCCTAATGGAACTACATATTGGTAGAAAAAATATATACTTCTCTGCCTATCTTAATGTTACTTGATAAGTGCTTGTTTTCATCGTCTCTCTTCATACAACCGATGTGCTTTATATGAGCAAATTAAATACATAACAATTGCTGTAGGAATAAACAACCATGCAAAGCCTCTCATCAATGCTAATGGTGTTTCAAATAAGAATGACCATAGAAATGATACACCTTGCTTATCCCATAGTCCTGGCGTAAAATATAGTTCTTTCGGATTTGCAAGTGCTCCTAAATGAATCGTGTCATTAAACATAAATAGGATTAATATCGGAATAGAGCATATAGCTAACTCTAAAAATGTTTTAGATAGACGTTTATATTTCCCTGCTCGTGACATTTGATCTGAAAAAATGTCATCCTCGCTTTCCTCATCTACCTTTTTAAAATAGTGCGTACCTGACCACCAATTACCAGCTATATGCTCCCAGCCACTATCTTCAAATAATGTGCAGTAATTCATAAAATCACTTTTTCTACTAAATACTCTATGGTCTATTTTAATCGTCGCATCTTCCGGTTCTGTATATCTAAATGTATAACCAAATGTATTACTTTCTAGTTGATATCCTTTCCAAGCCATCTCTTCTAACCATTTTTCCTCTTTCTCAAAGTCTAAAAAGAATCTCAATTTCCACATCATCGTTTCCCCCTAACTATACGTGTAATAAACTTTTTGTAACCTCAATAATGTGCTGCATTCTCATAAAGTCTAAATGCAATACTTCTTTCCCACGTTCCGTAATGACATACACTTTTCTTCGTTTATCTTCACTTTTTACCGATTCTATTAACCCTTGTTTTAATAAATTTTCAACCGCCCCATACAATGTACCCGCTGCAATTTTCACTTGATGATTACTCAATTCCTCTACCTTTTGCATAATTAAATAACCATGTGCTGGCTCTAATAAAGCTAAAAGAACGTAATACGTCGTTTCCGTTAATGGTAAATTTTTATCTCTATTCATAAAGACCTCCAATGTAACGATAAATATATAGCTAAACTATATAGTTCAACTGTATAATTTTATTTTATACAGTTAGACTGTATATGTCAAATGCAGAAATAACTTTATAACCCATAACAAAAACGCTACCTTATAAAAAGATAGCGTTTTTCATATTACCCTTGCTTATTCTTTGCCTTCATTTGCTCTTCATAAACAAACTTTGCGGTCATGAAATCGTTAGGAAAATCTCCCAACGCCTTCTTCATCACGTTCAATTCTTCTTGTGATTTGATCTCTACTCCGTTTAAGAAATCAAATGCTTTTGATTGTTCATCCGCAACAAAGTTTTGCGTCATATAGTCATCTTGGAAGTCTTGCTTCGCCTTTTCTTTCACTTAATTCATTGCATCTGTTTTATTTATATTTTTCACAAAACTACTCCAAACAAATACTGAAAATAGCATTGTTTATTTCGGAAAAATTACAAACATACTTTTAAATAATATTGATTATCATTTTCAATGAGTTAATGATATAATAACCTTATCAAATATAAGGAGGAAACAACAGTAAGTGCGAACATACGAAAATATGAACAACACTCTTTATCACGTAAATTTCAAAATAAAAAAAGAGAGGTGAACAGTCTGCTACTAACAAAAGAGCGAATATAGATAACAATATTCTTACGGTGCAAAAGAATGTACATTTGTCTATATTTTTAGTAGCAGAAAATTATGATTACATCTTTTATCCCTAAAAATGTATGTATCTTTTCTATTATCCTATTTTCTATATTCTTTTCATCACTATCATCGCAACAAACAATAGCAGCAGAAGATCCCGAAGCTCCAGTAACAATAATGAATCCAGATGAACTTTCCAAACCCGAAAACTATATTCAAAGTACAGATTCATTATATGAAGAAACCGGAGGCCTTTATACAGAAGAGGACCTCAAAAACGCCATACCTAAAGATAAAACAAAAACGCCGGACAACTCCATCAAATTAAATCCATCATTTGAGAAACCACCTATGAAAGAAAAAGATAAGAAGCAACAATTTGCACCACCAACTTATCCCAGCAATGATCCTTTCCCAACTAAAGCAATAGTTCCCAAAACTACAGGAACCTCTAATTCTAAAACGTCGGTATGCTCTGCATCTGTAGTTACTTCTAATGAAGATAACGCAATATTAACAGCAGGTAACTGGCGTTAAAGCTTCCTTGTGTACGGACTTTTTATTTGTTCCAGCGTAGTTCGATATGGGAAAAATCCCATGCACCATAACTACATGAAAAAAGTGAAAGCATCTTCGACTTCATCGAGGACGTTTTCACTTTTTAAACTAAATTTGTTACATCTCTTTTTCATTCTCACTACATAAACGTAATCGTTACTAAAGAATATCCTTCTTTCGCATTATACGGCTCCGCTTTATAAGAAACACGGTTCGCTCCTTGCGGATAACCGATTTCCCCAATTGCTTTTTTCACATCTTGTAATGCACCATCCATTGATTGTTTATAAAGGATTTCAATCTTTGGTAACTTTTCTTTATAACGTTGCTGCATTTTATTTTTTAATTCGTTATAGTTATTTGCGATGTATTCATTTCCTAAATAATTTAACTTTGTATCTTTTAATATTTGCTGATATATAGGAGTTTTCGTACCACCTGCCGCAATTTTATTTGTTAATGTACTATAATAACTTGTTGTAGCTTGCGGATAGTCCCCGCGGTTCCACTCATGATTTCTTGCGATTTGTTCATCTGATAAGTTGAAATAGGAATACGTTACGCGGCCTTGTTCATCTGGAATCGGATCATCAAATGTTGTATCAAGGTGATACCATTTATTTTCGATTTTCACCAAATTCCAAGCATGAGGTTGTCCATCGCCAGTTCCCGTTACGAAATGATTCTCAATCCCCGCTTCTTTTAATAATTGATAGGTTAATAGTGCGTAACCTTGGCAAACCGCAGAACGATTTACGAGTGCTTCATATGCTGTGTAAGCTTTATAAGACGTATCGTAAGAAATATGTTTTACGACATAATCATGAATCGCCTTCACTTTTTCATGATCATCCATCCCAACTTGTGTAATAGAAGAAACAATTGCCTTCGCTTGCTTCATTACATATTCTGTTTGTTCTTTCGTTTCACGATATGTAATTTTTAGCGTAAACGTATAATTTCCAGGTGATCCAGAAAGTCCATATGAAACATTCGATCTATTATTATTTGTATACTCATTTTTACTTGCCACTTCTTTATAAGCGTTAAAAAGTGTATTCATCACTTCTTTTGTATTACTATTTGTCGTTTTATATGGAAGTGTAATATTCGTTTCGTACGCATTAATACGCTTTTGCACTTCATCTTTAAATGCTGCTAATAGTGCTGCATCCCCTGTATCTTGCACCGCAACTTCTGGTTTTTTATATTTCAAAGTGTTATATAAAAATTGCGCATACTGTTCACGTGTTACCGTTTTAGATGGCTCAAATTTCCCTTCACCTGTACCAGAAGCAATCCCAGTTGATTGCACTGCACTAATTGCGTTTTCACCCCAAAAACCGCTTGGAACATCGTTAAATGTATGCTTTTGTTTCGCAGAAAGATGGAAGGCATTTGTTAAAATTTGCGCCATTTCCGCACGACTCACAGGAGCTTTCGGTCTAAAATTCCCTTTCTCATCCCCTGTAAATACCCCTGCATTCGTTAACATTAAAATTTCCTCAGGGAACATCGTAGAGTTTTGATTAATATCACCATAAGGGTTATTAAACTTAGATCCATCTTTTAATACATAAAGAGCATTATTGCTACTAAATGTTCCGCCTTGTCTATTCGGAAGCATTACACGATACACTAAAGCTGCAACTTGCTCCCTCGTCGCAACATCTCCAAAACCAAATATCCCATTTCCATAACCGGAAAGAATATTTTTGCTCGCTAAATCTTTAATTGCTGGATACGACCAATGCGATGTAGGCACATCGGAAAAAACACCCGCCTCAGCAGCTCTCACATCACTGCCGTTTGTATACAGTAAAGCACCACCAATAAGTGATAATGATGTAATTGATTTTAATAGTTTTGTGTACATAATTCCTTCTCCCAATATCGTTCTCTATTTATGTTATTTTTTGTCGAAAAATCTAAAAGAATATGACAAAACATATTATACTATTAAAATTTTTTGAAGGATATATTAGGTTTTGAAATATGCAAAAATTCATATTGTTATAGGAGCTCATGGTGATATTATGTTGTTTTACTTGTGGATATATAAATAAAAGAGAAATACAACATACAAACAGCCCAAATTACTCATTGAAACTTGGGCGTTGTTTAAAATATGAATGAATACTTTTCATATGGATTCTTATCAGATTCTAAATTAGTTAATATAGATTCCCTTTACAAATATGGATTTCCTCAAAACCCTTATCATCATAAATTACTCATTTTTATACTATAAATCATTATAACAAAAATAAAAATTTTGTTATAATGAACTAAATGAGAAAAGCAATAACAACTACATCTCTATATTAATATAAGTTACCTCAAACATCACAACTAGTTCCGATACTCACAAAATAACCAATTGAATATAATTAAAATAAATCGCTATTTAGCATTTCAGATCCGAGAAAGATTTATTTGCAAAGGATTTCTATAACCAAAAATTGAATATTATATATAATAAGTTTATTTTTTATTAATACTGTGTAATACCAATGCTTCAGCGGGTTCCAGATTTTGAACTTTTTATTGATTATAAATAGTATTCATACTTAAACTTTAATCTATGTTGATTTATATCTGACTTTCGAAAGAAATAACTATCTCTTATACTCAAACTAAAACTTAGATTCTTTTTTTAAGCTATTTTCTTTACTCTTTTTATAGCTCACATACTTTAATTCCTTATTATTATACTCCACAAATTCTCCTCTACTCTCACATTGGTAGAGTAGGAAAAATAACAATAATTCTATTTTGATTTAATACCTTTTAACTACAACATAATTTTAAAAGGGGAAAAAACATGAACAAAGTGAAAAATAACCATAGCATAAAAATGGAAAAAAACGAGAAAAACGATGAATATATTAAGAATATCGAAGATGAACTTAAAAAGGCAAAAGAAGCAGCCACTAAAGAGCCACTAAAGAGCCACTAGGTTTTTTTGATTATCTGGAGTTGGAAAAAGAAAACTAGTAATCCTAGTTTTCTTTTTCCAAAAATGACTGTACACATTATTAAATTTTTATTTTGATAGATCTAATAACCCATTACCTTCAGCACTAGCCGCCAGCCCCAAAGAAACTGTACGTTTAATTATTTGCGCATAGATTTCAGCCTCGGTCATAGTTCTTTTAAATTCTTTTTCTATAATATTAATTATTAAAGCAGCTGCTCCAGCAACATGAGGTGCGGCCATAGATGTACCTGAAAGAGTTTTATATCCATTTCTTGGAGTAGTTGATAAAATATCTCGACCTGGAGCAACCAAGTCAATTTGATTATTGGTATTGGAAAAATATTCAATCTTTTTCTTAGAATTTACCGCTCCAACTTGAACAACCTCATTGTATATGCCTGGATATATCTTTTCTGTGGTGTCAAAATTCCCATCTCCATAATTTCCCGCTGCACAGACTATTAAGATTTGTTGGCTAATAGCTGTTTTAACCGCATTGTATAAGTTCACATCATCCTTTCTTCCTCCTAAAGACATCATTATTACTCTTACTCTTTCACCATTTTCTCCACGCCAATTAATAGCATAATAAATCGCATCAATAATTGATTGATATTTTGTTTGTCCATCACCATTAACAACTTTTAAAATAAGCAAACTTGCTTTAGGGGCTACTCCAACTACCCCTTTTCCATTTTTCGCTGCAGCAATGATTCCAGCGATATGAGTGCCGTGTGAATTATTGTCTACAAAATTAGCAATATCACTTTCGTAATCAGATGTAAAATTCCTTCCACCAATAATATTTTCAGCTAGGTCAGGATGATCAATTTGACATCCAGTATCTAAAATAGCAATGACTACCCCTTTTCCATAATTAGCTTTCTCCCATATCATTGGAGCCTTAATCATATTTACCCCAGTAGGAACTACATCACCTGTATTAGTAGATAAGACTAATCTCTCATTAACCAACCAAAACAACCCCATTCTAAACCTTTTATTTTTAAAAAAAGATACTGTTCTCAGCGATTATAAATATTCCTCCAAAAGATATAATCTTATTTAATACTTTTCTACCTACTTCAGCATGTGTGTAACTTTTGCATATTTATTAAACATAATTTCATTTTTCAACGTAATTAAGTTAGTACTTTTCTTAAAAGTGTAATAACAATATAATAAAACCCTCAATTATAGACTTTTTGAAAGTCCATAATTGAGGGTATACAATTTAAAATAGTGAATAAATTCCACATCATTGAAGTGAAAATACAATATTAAATTTTCCCTCCACGCTTTATCCAATTAACATACCCATTAAATACTAGCAGTTTCTCACTTAATTTCATCGGGGTGAATAACAAAATAGTATATAAAAAACTGTACATTAATAAGAATATTAAAAACTTAATGAATATACTGTAATTTAGACTTATACTAATAAAAAGGCTTATAAAGAACACCAGAAACATTATAAAAAAGTATCTTTTATAGGTAAACATATTCTCCCTCCTTTATAATAGTAATTGTAACACCAAACTTGAGGAGGGAGTATGTTATTTTAGCAGTATCCTAAACTTTTACATGTAGGTCCACAGATCAAGTAATTATCAGAGAAACATTTTACTCCCCAAATTGCTCCGCAAATAAGTATACATGCTGGACCTCCAATAGCAGCACAAGCAACACTACATGCCATTGTACCAGTTAAACCACAAGACATACCTTGAACAAAATTACATACTCCTGAACATACTGAGCATTTAGAAACCTGGATAGAAGCACTTTCTGCTTCTTGTGCTGTATCAATAAATTTAATATTTTTTAATTCTTCCGAATCGTATAGTGGATTTTCATGCCAGTCTACTTCATAGCCATTTTCCTGGGCTTTAAGAGATAAAATAGGATATACTTTTTCCTCTACAGCCTGTAAGGAATGTGATAGGCCATCAACAAAAATATTTCCAGTGGCTTTCAGTTCTGTTCCTTCGATTGAAAAAGAAATATTCATATTAATTTCTTCAAACATTAAACTCAATACTTTAATAGGAGTTTCACCTCTTGTGTATTTAGAGCCTTGTACTTCAGTAAGAAGTTCTTTTAATTGCTGACCCTTTTTTTGAGAAAAGTAATTATCTAAAGAATATGAAACTAAAGCTTGTACACTTTGATTAGACAACGCCTTCTCTTTTAACTTTTCAAGCTCTCTCCCTTCTACTTCCTCGAAATTAATTGTGTTTTTTTCTTCCATCATCTTTTCCCCCTATAAATAATATTTGGAGGCGACACTCGGATTCGAACCGAGGATAAAGGTTTTGCAGACCTTTGCCTTACCACTTGGCTATGTCGCCATATGCTGTTCTCTTTCATTATCTAAAAGAGAATTCTTTAATATAAAAATCAAAATTTTATCTTTAATTTTTCTTCCCTTAAAAAAGAAAGAAAATTCAGTTTTAAAGAGGCGACACTCGGATTCGAACCGAGGATAAAGGTTTTGCAGACCTTTGCCTTACCGCTTGGCTATGTCGCCATATGCTGCTCTCTTTCATTATCTAAAAGAGAATTCTTTAATATAAAAATCAAAATTTTATCTTTAATTTTTCTTCTCTTAAAAAAAGAGAAAGAAAATTCAGTTTTAAAGAGGCGACACTCGGATTCGAACCGAGGATAAGGGTTTTGCAGACCTTTGCCTTGCCACTTGGCTATGTCGCCATATGTTCTCTTTCATTACCTAAAAGAGAACTCTTAAGTACGAAAATCAAAATTTCATCTTCAAATTTTTATAAACTTAGTTCTTTTTTGCATACAAAAGATGCTAACTTCATGTTGTTTTTCAATGAAATCAAGAAAACTATGTAACTTAGTTGTATATACCATAGCTAAATCTTGATAAAAACAGACATCCTCTTCCTTACAACAATCTATACATTTCACAACAGTCATTAAATCTCTTTTTAATTCGTTATACCTTTTCAGTTCATTCTCAATTTCGTTCACGTATATCCCTCCTGCTTTAAAAACTATACACTTACTATAAGAGAAGTAATTAATGAGAAATTCAAAGTTGAAATGAAAATAAATTATTTCATTCGAATTACATCTTTTAATGTTTCAATGACATCTGTTAATCTTTCCAGTTTTTTCTCAAATCTAATTAACAAATAAACGGCTAACGCAACTGGAAAGCCAAAATTACCAATTGCAGAAAACCATGGTTCTAAATGAGTAGGATCCATATTACTCGTACCACCTTTCTAAATTAATTGTGTTTGTTTGCTTCCTTCTTTGAGATATGAAAACTCTAACTTTTCTGTGCAATTTTAAAATATAAGTATGCTATGTACACTGAAACTACAGCATTGTCTGATCAAGAAGAAAACATATGTAAGAGCAAATCGAGTGCACAAGAAGCAAATAAAGTAGCCCTAGATGTCCTAGTAATTTTTACGTCATTTCCCTTTCAAAAAAAAACATTGTAGTTTACAAAGAGAAATCACATCACCTAAACTAAAAAAGTATGAAATAAAAAACATTCTATATAGCTTCACGAACATAAAAAAGATGATTGATATTTAAAATCACAATCATCTTTTTGCCTAATACTATTTTAAAAATCTACACTCATAACATACATTCTTATTTGTTCAAAATGGCTCGGAGTTTACTTTCCTTAAAACCAACTACCTTTTCTTCAGTCTGTTTACCATTATCTTTAATGATAAATAAAGGAATACCCACCGCATTGTATATTTCGAACTCTGTTCGTACTTCCTCATTTATTACGTCCTTATTAATATATTCAAAACCATTTTCCTCCAACCACCTTTTAGCTCTAACACAAAAAATACAATCATTATGACCATATAAAATGATTTGTTTAGTCAAATTTATCCCTCCTTATCTCTATTCCTTAATTAAAGAGTTAATCTTTAGAGAAAAATCAAAAAACCTCATTTTATTTTTTATATTTTCTTTCTATTTTTCGTCTTGCATCTAGACCTTTATATATTTGTATTTCTCTGACCTTTTTCTATTCGACAAATTTATAAGATGGAATTACTGAAAATAAGAGATATACAAAATACCCCTTTTCTACCAAATAAAATAATGAGATAATACACAAAGGGAACTTACGTTCGATTTTTTCTAGGGATTTTTTGTTATTTTTTTATTTTTCAGGTGTTTGTTTCTCTTTTTAAATAGCGAGGAGGGTATTTATGAATAATAAAATAATTCAGGACTTTATTAATAAACACAAAAAAAAAATGGAGCAACCGATTGTCCGTAGCTTTTTGCAAAGTAAATATAATTACAATCTCTTTGAAGAAGCAATTACTAATCCAACACCTGAAAATAAACAGATTTTAGATCAAACTTTCAAATCACATTTTAAAAAAATAAAAGTAATAGATTATGTTAGTAAATTAATACATTACTATTCAATAGACCTTCAGAAAAAAATAACTCTCAATAAACAAAGGAATGTCTTGAATCTAGACTCCACGGTTGCAACGAAGGACGGGGACATGATTTCTAAATATGATATTATAACTTTAGATAATGAAGATAATACATATGATAAATTCATACAAAATGAAGATAATTTACAAAGTCACTTAAGTGATGAATTGTTAATCAAAAGTTTTCGCAAGCTATCAAAGAAACAAATAAAAATTCTAAACTTATTTTATTTAGAAGAGTACACAAATAAGGAAATCGCCAAGATATTAGGAGAATCTGAACAAACCATTTCTTATAATCATAAAAGTGCAATTAAAAAATTGAAACAATCCATGCAAATAGAAAAGGAGAGAATTAATAATGAATGATTGTACAACTATTGAATTTGAAGAAATAATAGAGATGTTTTCCCCTAAGATAAATAAATGTATACAAAATACCCCCTTTCAGGAAAGAGAAAATATAGAACAAGAAATAAAAATAAAAATTTTAGAAAAAATCCCTGTCCTACAAGACATTACTGCACCTACTTTTTTTGACTTTATAGAACAAAGTAACACGTCACCAAATTTACAATCTGAATAGATATGAATACTCAACTAAAGTGGATACTTCTTTTAAAATCTGTAAAAACTCATGTCGATATTATTTTGTTTTGCTTACGAATATATAACACACAAATAGCCCAAGTTCCTCATTGAAACTTGGGCTGTTTTTCGTTCTAGCGCAAACACCATAGGAGCATGCAAGTAGTACTACCCTAAACTTGACCATACTCCCACGATTACTTTAACAAAGGTTTTCACTAGAACCTTCTATACTATTTAACTAACTCTACTTGTTTCTCTAATTCTCTTCCAAGGAATATAGCAAGCTCTAGCATACCAAATTGATTCGCTACAGACTCTGCATCAGAATTATAGTTTGTATTTGTATTAATATCATACGTATAAATTGTTCCATCCGAACTGCGAATAAATTCAATACCAGCAACGGCAATCTCATTTTCTTTCAAAAATTCTTTGTATTGTTCAATAATCGGCTCATGGAAGTCCCAGTCCCGTATAATTTCAAATTTTGTTGGCACTTCTGTCTTACTCTCTTCTCCTACTGGGCAGAAAGCATCTTGAATCGAGCACGCATCTGCTGGACAAAGTTCAAATCCTTCTGATGTATCCACTTTAACCGCATATACAAACTGGCCACCCACAAACTCACAACGTGTAATATATGGCTCTGGTGCTTCAATATATTGCTGGATTAAAGTAATTCCATCAATGGGTTCTTCAAACGCCGGACTATCCAAATATTGCTCTAAAGCATCAATAGAATGAAAGAGTTGGACACCAAGGCCTTTACCTGCACGGTTATGCTTTGTAATGAACGGTACTTCCCCTAACTCTTTTGCTGCTTTTACTATATGATCACGGCCAACAGCACCAATTGTTTTCGGCACTTGTATGCCAAAATTTCTTAATGCTGCATATTGATTCAATTTACTTACCTCAAGGCGTAACGCACGAGATCCATTACATACTGTGCGCCCGTATCCCTCTAGCCAAGCAAGAACCCCTTCCGTCAACTCAGGTGCATATCTATGACCTCTCGTATGTGAAGAAGCACTCATGCGGCTATAAAAAACACCTTGGGGAGGTTCTTCGTCTAACGAAATCGTTCCTTCATCTAAATGCCATTCCTCATACGGTAACTCCAACTCTTCTAACCTTCTCAATAAATGATCCGTCCATTCCTTATTCTCATGTAATATGTAAATTTTACTCATTTGTAATCAATTCCTTTCTTTTCGCTTCAACTAATGGCATCACTTTTTCAGAAAATCGTTTCATCTCTTCAAGCTGTGGTGAAAATTGTAAAAGTAATAACGTAACACCCACTTTTTCAAAAGCAAGTATCCTTTCTGCAATTTGTTCTGGTGTTCCGATTAAATTAGGACGTAATCCGCGATTCGATACGGAATAATCATTGAGCTTCACTTGCTGTTCCAACTGCGATTTACTCACAAAATCTTGGTAACCCGCGTAACCTAACGCATCATCTTTCACATCCGTTATGCGTCTCAATTCTTCTAACGCCTCTTCTTCTGTATCACGACAAATGACGTAAGCCGCAAGCCCGAATGATTGCAATGGCTCCTCTGTAACTTTCTTTCTACGATTCTTCATATCTTCTATTTTCACAGATACTTCTTCCACTGTTCCCCCGTGCATGACATATGCATCCGCGTGGTTTACGATTACCTCTTTTCCTCGCTCACTCTCACCACCTGCATAAAGCTTAATGCCTTGTTTCTGCACCGGTTTTGGACTTAAATGTGTATGATGAAGCTCATAAAAGTTCCCTTTATAAGAAAACTCTTCTTCTTTCCAAAGCCCCTTCAAAATTGTTACAAATTCCTCTGTGCGATCATACCTTTCATCATGTGCGGTAAATACTCCGCCGTACTGTCTCGCTTCTTCTTCCCACCATGCTGAAACTACATTCAATGTAAAACGACCATTACTTAATTGATCAATATTTGCTGCCATTTTCGCTGTAACTGCTGGATTATGGAAGCCAGGTCTTACAGCTGTCATAATCTCTAATCGATCCGTTACTGCTGCAAGTGCTGCCGCAGTGGTCCACGCTTCTAAACTTGGTGCTGAAACACCTTTTATATCATTTAAGTTTAATTCCGCAATAAGTGTTGTTGAAAAACCTAATTGTTCTGCCGCTTGCGCCGTTTGTTTTGCATACTCAAACGTAGGCGGCATAGATTCATCATTTACATTCCGAAGCCATCCCCCAAAAATCGGCAACCAAAAACCATACTCCATTACCTATTCCCCCCTTTAACTTTTAGCCATAAAAAAAGCTACTCTTATCGAAATAAGAGTAGCCTTCTTGACTAATTGAACCGCTCTTATCTTTCAGGTGTTTCTTCACCTGCAGGATTTGGCACCTTTCGTCTCATACGAGGTTGCCGAAGTTTCATAGGGCCCGTCCCTCCACTTCTCAACATAAGAATTGTTTGATTTTCATTTATTATAATCATCAGAATAATAAAAATCAATCATTTAATACTTATTTTTCCTATAAGCATTAAATGATATATAAGAAATCATATTTTTATAGCAGTTCATAAAGGTATTATCTTGTTTTACCTACGAATATATAAAGGGGTATGTTGTATCACGTCGAAAACATCATTTTAAATGTATCATTTTTGTAATTTATGTAAATATATTGAATATGTAGAAATATTTATTTAACTTTTGGTAATATTAGGATTCCATTTTATCAAATGAAAAATAGAGGAATTTAGAGAAGTATGTAACAGTGCATAATAAAGTGAAACTTTAATCAGCGGGGGGTTCTTTATCCTCCACTGATTATTAGTTGAACCAATCGGACTTTTATGGGCAGTTGATCCCCCACCTAACTTCTTTGCTTTATTAGTTGTATTATTTATTCTGTTAATCATTATCGGATGCAGTTGTTTCTGCTAAAAAACTATTAGAAAAGATACCTATATGGGTACCTTTTCTTTATATGCCTTATTCATTATCTAGTTCCAAATTTTTGTCACGATTGAATTTGTTTTTTCATTTTTCGTATTCATCATACCTGAAATAAGAATCGATTTCAGACATGTGTTTTTAACGAAAAGAATTGGGGACCATTTTTTCCCACAAAGGAAATACCTTTTTGAAAATCTCTACCATGGAAGGATCAAATTGTGTACCAGATCCTTCTATAATACGTCTATACGCTTCTTCAGGAGATAGAGCCGAACGATACGCTCTTGAAGAAGTCATCGCATCAAAAGCATCTGCTATTGCAACAATTCTTGCGCATAATGGTATTTGATTTCCTTTTAGTTTTTGAGGATAGCCCTTTCCATCCCATCTTTCATGATGAGAAAGAATTATATCTTCGCTACCTTTTATTAAAGATATATTTTTAAAAACTTCTAATCCTAATTGTGGGTGTGTCTTAATAATATTATACTCTTCTTCTGTAAGAGAAGATGCTTTCTTTAAAACCTCATCCGGAATACCTATTTTCCCTATATCATGTAATAAACAAATAAAATGAAATTGTTTTAAAAAATTATCATCATATTCATTTGTTTCTTTAGCAAGAATCGTAGCATAATTGGCTACACGTTCACTATGTCCTTTCGTATATTGATCCTTTAATTCCATTATCCTCATTATCGATAAAGCTGTTTCTTTCATTTGTTTTTCATAGGATGCTTTAATTTTTTGTACTAAAAATTTTAATGAAAGAAATACAAAAAATGACGTAACAAAAATGATTAGAAACAATAATATTAATGATATTGGATAATTAATTTCAAAATAATAAATAGCAATTAAAAATCTACATACCATACAAATAGATACCGTTAGAAGATAATGAATACTTAAAAATAAAGGTGCAGAAATTACTAGGAAGCACTCTAAATATGGGATATGTAAAGACGAACCTGGATCACGTATAAACATAAGATCATATGCCAAAAGATAAATAATACTAACACCAAGAAAAATATATTTTGTAAACATTTGTTTATTCATTTTTTGTAAACACTTATTACATAAAAAAAATGAAATGAAAATAAATAAAAATACGAGTTCAAATAAAAGCTTCTCTAGTGTAAAATCCTTTCCAAGAATAAAATGTTGATAAATATTATCAAACAAAAGAGTACTACAGGGAATAAATAGAAACATGTTTATCGGTTCTTTCGTTTCAATATTTTTAATCCCTTTCATCATTTTACACACCGCCAAACCTTTTTTAATAAAAAAGAAGTTCATATAGATATTATTAATAATATCTAAGAATAGATAATAGTGCAAAAAACACCCTTTCTCATAACCTATAAATGGGGTACCGCCATGATAGGAATGTATAAAGAGATGGATAGGGTTATAGAAAAAGAAAAAGGCGAATTCCTTTTGAAGTTTGGAATTCGCCTTTTTCTTGCTACCGATGATAGGGCGTTATGTTAATCAAGCATGAATAAGTATTCATCACAAAAAATCCAAATCTTTGATTATCATTTTAAATAACCCCCGTTGTTTTTTTACCCTTTGCTAAGGTCTCGCCCTACAGCTTTTTATTACACGGTTCACTTCACTACAATCTCCCTCTATTTCATCACACTCAAGTGACTTTCTCCGCATAAACACATGGACTCAACAAATCACTTCTAAAATTTATAAAAAGAAAAGATCTTTTATATACTTATTAAGATTTATATTTTTTGACTGTACAAGGAATAGTTACAATGTATAAATCTATAGCATAGATTGTAACCCAAATACCTTTACCTTCAGCCGCTAGCTTTTCATTCAATTGTGATAAATGCTCTGACACTTTTCTTTTACCCCATTTTCTAGGAAACCATTGAAAAACCTTAGGAACATTATGTTTCTTGTTATACCATACATTCAATCTCCAAAAACTAAAGATAACATCATTTTCTCTTTAAATGTAGCATCTGCTCCAAACCAAAGGGCTAATAAACTAAGAGGAACAGCAATAAGACCAAAAATAATTAAAATTTTCCTAAATACCTGTAATGAAAGCAAAAACACTTCCTCTTTAATAAATACAACAATTTAACCTTTCTCTACGCCAAACTTTATTTCTAAACCAATACCAAAGCCGACACTTAATTCATTTTTTAATCCAAATTTAGCCTATCCATCTCATTTGAAGATTTAAAAACTCTTCAAGAATCCTATCATATCGCTTATTAGATTCAGAAACCGTATTTCTAAATTAATATGGTCATAATAAAAAAAGAGGGTGCCCACACAGCTCCCTCTTTTTTCAGGTAATTAAATATGCTCTCCATGATCCATAAACACTTGAATAGATTCACTTTGTGGTACGTCTTTTACATTAGTAAGACCAAAAGTAAAAACAGCGGATAACATCATCATTAATAAGATTGCTTTTTTCATTTTAGCGCCCTTCTTTCTATGCTCTTTTTGTCTGCATCTAAAGCAATGTGTAAATACTTGCTGGCTTTTTCGTGATTTTCTGAACCATAGAATATATTACCTAATAGATAAGCATATTCTTTTACCCAATCATATCAGCTCTTCTTTACTATCTAATAAAATCTAATTAACACGAAAATCACGTATATTTCTTGGGGGTAAATCAGTTTACTTGTTGTTTACTAGTTCCCTTATAAATATCCAATAATCAGGGTAAATTCAGACCTGAACCTAAATAGTCAGATTTATTTAAGTTTTCTGTATATAATTCGATGTAATGTGGTATATTTATAGTAAACTAAATTGAAAAGGGTGAATTGATGATTAAATTTATTTATTCTATTGCCTTTGCTCTCATATTATTTTTCGCAATGCGAAGTACACTTATACCTTATATAGCATCAAATGAAAGTATCATTGCAATTTTGGTTATTTTTACATTAATCATTATTAATAACTGGGTTATGGATTTAATAGATACAATAAATAACAAAAAGAAAACCGAACTAGATAAATAGTCTAGTTCGGTTTTCTTTTTATTATTTAACAAATTTTTGTACTTTAGTATCAGAATACAATCGCGTACCACCCTCACTTTTTGTAACAGTTACAGATTTTACATACTCATTTACCGCATCAAAATCCCTGTAATTATCAGTATAATATCTATAAAGCGAAGGTTGATTGAAGTACATTAGACCGCCTGCAACTGCTTTAGCTATAGCGGGATAAAGTCTACCAGGAAGATAACCGGAGAATGCACCCGTTAAAATTAAAGCAACATTGTAACTATCCCTATTTATTTTATTACTAGACTCTCTGGAACCAACATATTTCCAATTGAAACTTCCATCCGCTATTACTAATCCTTGAGAACTAGAGGGTTTCGCTTCTGTACCAGATACTTGTCTATCTACAACATTTCCTTTTTCATCATAAACAACACTTTCACTGTAGACAACATTATCTTCTAGATTTTGAGCAGCGATAATAGTAGGAATTGCCTGTGAGAAGTTTTCTGATGTAGTAGTATCATGATTAGTAGTAAGAGGGCTTGTTTGTGAGTTTGATTTCTCCACTGTTTGTGAATCAGCATGTGCGTAAGAATATAGTGGACTTAATAATAAAACCGAAGCTAATGCAGTTGTCGCAAGTTTCTTTTTCATAATTTAGACCATCCTTTTTATGTAATTTATACCATAAAAATTCCAAAAATATGGTATAAGGAAATTATTACATAAAACCGCGCAGAAATCTACATATTAATAAAGAAAATTGACAAAATTCAGAAAAATAATTAATTCATTTTGGATAACAACTTCTCTATTCCATTATTTTTTATAAGCATCTTGTTTTTTTAGGATATAAGGGTTCCATAGTGGGATTAATCATAGATATGTATCTGAACATAAAAACCCTATCCAATGGTAGACTTTAACATTTCAAAAGGTACACCTTATGAAACAATCTCTCCATCTCTTCCAAAGCACTTCATAAGGTGTACCACCATAATTTTGAAGCCCAAAATACAATTAAACAACGTGAATTCCATATTTATATGAGAACTCACGTTACTTCTTTTAAAATCCTTATCTCATTATTTATAAACATACATATCTTTACGGAGAAAACATCTAGCGAAATTATATATATCAATCAACTACAGAAAAACCCCTCCACCTTAAGGCAGAGGGGACTCTCCAATTCCTATTTCAAACTACCCGCAATCTCCGTAAAGATAACTCCAAGCGCATGCGCACCTGCATCAGGATAGCCTAAACTTCTTTCACCAACTGTACCGGCGCGACCCATGCGAGCTACGATTTCTTTCGTATACTCTGCGCCTTTAACTGCTGCTTCTGCTCCTTTTTCAAAGGCAGTTTTCATGTTTTCTTCGTTTGAAGTGCTAGCTAACCAAGAATCTACACATGGAGCAAGTGCATCAACAAGTGTTTTATCACCAACTACCGCTCCTCTGCCGAATGATCTTTCACCGATAGATTGTATGCCTTGCAGTGCTGCTTGCAACATTTCAGCGAATTCTTTCACTGTTAGCTCACGTTTTTCGCCTGCTGCTTTACTAGCTGCGCGGAACGCCCCGCCCCAAATTGGACCAGACGCACCGCCGCAATGTTCCATAATAATCATCGAACAACCGTCAAGGAATGATCCGATTGTTACGTTCTCTTGATCTACAATAGAATGCCACTCACGTTTTAATTGCTTAAATCCTTTTGCTACACTCATTCCGAAGTCTCCGTCACCAGCATGCGTGTCTAGCTCACAGAATGGCATTTCATTTTTAATAATAGTATCACTCATTTTATCAACGAGATAAATCATGTTGTTTAATGTGATGACATTATCTTTTATAACAGCGTGCTCTTCCGCTGTTTCTAGTTCAAAGGAAACTTCTTTCTCTTCTGTCTCTTCAAGCACATTTACGTACTCGACACTTTCAACTGGACCGTCTACTTTAAACGCCGGTGTATTACATTCTTTAGATAATAACGTTTTTAGCTCATCATCTAATTTCATTACTGTTAAAGAAATACCAGCCATATCGATACTCGTCATATAGTTGCCGACGAATACTCTATTAATTTTAATATTTCTAGCTGCTAATTCTCTCGTAACTGCGTTGTTAAATAGGTAAAGTTCTTGCAGTGGTGTTCCACCAAAACCGTTAACTAAAAGTGCGATTTCCTCGCCGTCTTTTACTCCTAAATCTTTCATTAAATCATTTGTCATACGGTTCGCTAATTCATCAGCTGACAACATTTTTTCACGTTTAATTCCTGGTTCGCCGTGAATACCTACGCCGTATTCCATCTCATCTTCCGCAAGTGTGAAAGTTGGTGATCCACTCGCTGGAACTGTACAAGACGTTAACGCTAAACCGATTGTGCGCACGTTAGCAGCTGCTTTTTCTGCGACAGCTTTCACCGCTCCTAAATCCATACTTGCTTCCGCTGCTGCACCGGCAATTTTATGAACTAAAATAACGCCCGCAACGCCGCGGCGTCCTACTGTGTACAGGCTATCTTCTACCGCAATATCATCGTCCACTTTTACGTAATCTACTTCAATTCCATCTTCTGTCGCTAAATGCGCTCCGTTTTTGAAATTCATAATATCGCCGCTGTAATTTTTAATAATTAATAACGTACCTTTTTTACTAGCTGTTTCTTTAATTGCTTGATATACCTGAATTTGTGAAGGCGAAGCAAACACATCTCCGCACACTGCCGCATCTAACATTCCTTTTCCGACTAACCCTGCATGTGCCGGCTCATGACCACTACCGCCGCCACTAATTAACGTTACTTTATTTTCGTTCATTTCTTTCTTCTTAATGACTTTATATTTTTTCAAAAGCTCAAGCTCTGGATGAGCCATAACCATTCCGTTACACATTTCCATTACTAATGTTTCTGGTTTGTTTATAATCTTTTTCATTGTAGTTCTCCCTCAATTCCTTTAATATATTGTGATATATTTGAAATCTTCTTCTTACTATCCATGTTAAAATGAAAGCGTTTTATAGTAAACGGACAAAATGGACAATCTGTCTAAAGACACCGCTCTCATTTATGGGTAGGATTTTCATATTACTAACATTCTAGGGATGATTGAGATGACCTCTTCTATAATTTCTAAAAAGATAATCGCGAACTCATTGAAACATTTAATGGAAACAGAGTCGTTCCATAAAATATCAGTGAGCGATATTATGCTACACTGTCAAATGCGTAGGCAAACTTTTTACTATCATTTTAAAGATAAATTTGAACTATTAAGCTGGATCTATAGAGAAGAAACGAAAGAAAACATTATTGACTTTCTCGACTATGAAACGTGGGAAAACATTTTTGATTTATTATTTGATTACTTTTATGAAAATCAAAAATTTTACCGAAATGCTTTTAAAGTCATTGAACAAAACTCGTTTAATCACTATTTATTTGAGCATACGAAAAACTTATATATGAAGATTATTGATGAATTATCTGTGAGCTGTGGATTCAGCCTTTCTGATGAGACAAAAAATACGATTGCCTCCTTTTATAGTCACGGCTTCGTTGGAACGATAAAAGATTGGATTGAAAGCAAGTGCGAAGTAGATCCTTCCATTATGTCTTCTCTCATGAAAAATATGATAAACAATCAATTACTACTATTACTGGAACAATCAGCAAAGTAATTAAAGGGTGGCAAAAGCAATGAAAAAGATTATGAATGATGTACAAAATATCGTTCAAGATATGCTGCATGGCTTTTATTTTGAACATAACGACAAAGTAAATTATGACGAAACAAATAACATCATTTATGTAAAAGATATCGAAAAAATGAAGCAAGACGTCGCTATTATAAGTGGCGGTGGTAGCGGACATGAACCTGCTGATATTGGTTATGTAGGGAAAGGTATGCTTACAGCGGCAGTAAACGGCAGTATTTTCACTCCGCCTACAGTGGAACAAATTATTGCTGCAACTCGCCTCATGCCAAAAGATAAGAGTATTTTATTCATCATTAAAAACTTTAAAGATGACGTAGCTAACTTTTTAGTGGCTGAAAAAATTGCCAAAGAAGAAGGAAGAAAAATTGACCATATCATCGTAAATGACGACGTTTCAATTGAAGATGATGCTTCTTTTAATAAAAGAAGACGCGGCGTCGCTGGCACTGTTTTCGTTCAAAAAATACTTGGTGCGGCCGCTCTTGAAGGTCATTCTTTAGAAGAACTAACAACACTCGGCCGTTCTGTTACCGAGAACTTACACACATTAGGAGTCGCCCTTTCACCTGCCAACGATCCAGTGAAAGGACAAGCTTCATTCACATTAAACGAAGATGAAGTCTTTTACGGCGTCGGCATTCACGGAGAAAAAGGTTACCGCAAAGAAGCATTATCCTCTTCTGAAATATTAGCGATTGAACTAATGAACAAACTAAAAAGCATTTATCGCTGGCGAAAAGGTGACAACTTCGCCATCCTTATTAATGGACTCGGCGCAACACCTTTAATGGAACAATACATTTTCGCAAACGACATTCGTCGTTTGTGTGAGCTGGAAGGATTACAGATTACATTCGTAAAAGTTGGTACACTGCTAACTTCTTTAGATATGAAGGGTGTTTCGCTTAGTTTGCTTAAAGTAGAAGATTTGGATTGGGTGAAGTGGTTGAAGGCGGATGCTCAAGTGGGTAATTGGTAACTAAAAATTATGATAATAAAAGCCTTTAACTATAATGAGTTAAAGGCTTTTTGCACATTGAAATATCGTACGAGCGTTCAAAAGAAATTCGTAATCACCTCACTGAAGGATGACAGGTCTTCCAAACAAAGCTGGATAATAAATTAACATCGCTCCTACAAATGAACACACTAAACAAAAAATAGCCTCGTATTTTATGACTAGCGAAGAGTTCATATCAATCTTTTTTTCCTCTCTTTTCAATATCATTTTAAATAATGCTGTATATAATACATACCCAACAATCGTCCCGAGAGTATTCGTAAATAAATCATCAATATCTGTAATTCTATTATTTAGTAATTGATTTAACTCAATTGCCAATGAAAAAAAGAATCCCGCGCATACGGTGTTTTTCATTTTTCTAAACTGCGGCCAAATAATCGGTAATAAAAAACCGAACGGCATAAACAGTACAATATTCAAAAGATACGTCGTACTACCTGCCGTATCAAATAAAGTCAAATTAATTTGATTGACACGAATCCACGTTTCATATCTACTTATATCCCATACAGTCGCGATTTGCGTCACTTTATACACTAGCGAAAGGTAGAATAGAAAAACATATACCCATAAAAAATGCCGAATAGATATATTGTTTTTCGCTTTAAAATAACATCCAATTTGAAATACAATACAAAACATAATTGTAAAAAAATACGTATACAAATAACTCATTAAAACTTCTGTGTGCATGTGGAATCCCCTAACTTTACATTTTCATCTATTATTTAGAACATAGTTTAAGAATCGGTACTTTGTTCATATATTTAATCTTCTACTTTGTCTTCGAATATCGGGAATATATTAAAAATAAAAATCCCCACTTCTTCATTTTCAGTCTCCTCCTTGATGTAACTTGTTTATAGGATAGGAAAAACTTTTAAAATAAAAAGTGGGGTAAATATAAAATTTCCCTTAAATCTTCACATGCAACCCTTGTAGTATTTTCATCAATGCAGTATGGAAGTCTGACAAGAGGAAAACAGTTAGCGTGAATGAAAAGGTACTTGCAATTTGTAATAAAATTTTAGAGTTGGATGCTTCTAATGAAATTGCTAGGGAAACTATTAAGGAACTAAATTAATTAAGGGATTGCCATATAGCAATCCCTTAACTTCTTCATATTTCTTCCTTCTCATCCCTCATACTGTAATACCCAAAATTAACAATAACCAAGAAATACCCACCCATAATTCCAGCTGCAAATGTCCACATGTACTCACGGTGTTCAATTTCATACATAATAATCGCACCGAGTATGGCGGCTGCAAATCGATTCATCATGCCAAGCATCGGTGCTTTTTCTTTTTTTACGATGCTATTTCCAAACTTTTCGATACGCCTTCCTAAAATCCAGGCGCAGTACATACTAACTATAAGGCCAATGCTTATTCCTACAAACTGTGCTCGAAAAGGTGTCATCAGCCATCCTAGTAACATCACGCCTAGCAAACAATATATTTGTATGTTAAATGATCTTAATGCCATACGAATCATGTTATGCTCCTTACCTTTCCTATTACTCCCATCTTTCGGACTTCAAGCTTTCCGATATATCTTTTTTAAAATGAGGGAATTTGATTTTGCTCACCATTAAATAAGCAAGTACGCATGTGCCAAATGCCACGGAAGCTGTTTTATTTAAGAGACATAAAATGAGGAGACACATTGCCGCAAATGGAATGGGCATTCCGATAAATGTCGGGAGTTTGCTTTGTTGTGTATTAAATCTCGCAAGCCGCAGCATTCCGCAAATACTGTAAGCAAGCGCACATATCATCCCAATAGACTGCAAATCTTTTAACGCGACACTATAGGCAAGAATAGACGGTGCCACACCAAAAGTAACTAAATCCGCAAATGAGTCTAACTCTCCGCCAATTTCCGAAACAGCATCCAGTTTCCGAGCCACCATACCATCAAACAAATCAAATACCATACCTGTAATAATGAACATGACTGCACCATACATATCTTGAAAGAAAACAGAATAAATGGCCAATATCCCACAAATAAAATTCGCTATCGTCATCATATTTGGTATGTAACTCATCACACGCTTCTCCTCCTTTCTACTCATTACCTCATTCAAGTTCTTACTCATTACAATCAAGATCCTTCTGTTTTTCTTCCAATATCACCTTATTTATTTTCTTTAACGTATCCGTCATTTGTTCTAAAGCATTTATATCGATTTTAGAAAAATACTTCTCAATTAATACATCATCTAACTTAGACAACTGCTCCATATACTTACTACCGTTCGGACCAAGTGTAAGGAAATACTCCCTTTTATTATTAGGATTTACTTGTTTTGAAATCATCTTCTGCTTTTCCAATTTCGATAAAACTTGGCTCACAGCGCTTTTCGATATATTAAAAGTAGTCGCGATGTGATTTGCTGTCGTGTTTTCATTTAAATTAATATGAAATAACATGCTCTCTTGCTGCCCAGTAAGACCATACTCGTCCTTTAAATCTTGAAATAGTAAAATGTAAAATTCAGTGTAGGCTCGGTTCATTTCATTAATTATTTCTTTATACGTTCTAGTCATAGCACTCTTCCTCCATGCTGTTATTTCGTTCTGTTTAATAGTTAAGTTTACTTAACTTAACTATATTATACCGTTATGTTTGTGTAAAGGGAAATCAATTTCCATACTTTAAAAAAGAAGACATCCATTAAGATGTCTCCTTCTCATACGTAAAGCTCTAAACTTTCACTATTCTTCTCAATTACATCTTTATACAAGCAAAAGTGTTTCTCTCACCTCAACTTATATATTAGACAATATATAAGTTTTATGTTGTAAACTACTAACTGTTAATCAACTGTTGCTTAAATTCCTCTAAAACTCTCTTTCTCTCTTCATAATCTTCCGTATCGGCTTCTTCCCAAAGCTCAAGGTCAGCCCCACGTTCAATTAATGCAATTGCCTTGTTACGAACTTCTTCTTGAAGACAGCCTTTCTCCAATTGTATTGCCGCAAGACCAATGTATACTAAAGATATTTCTTCTAACTCTTCCTCTATATCAAACTCATCTACATATTCTTCTAAAATGAACTTAGTTGCTTCTTCCGCACTATTACCCTCTTCTATATACTCAATAAATTGATCTTTCACATCACAAGTCGTGTCATCATCAAATAATCCAGTTCCCCAAGCGCCCATATGCTACAGCTCCTTCTTTGTGCTTTTTTCATTTCTATTTCAATCTTAAATATAATAAAAGTTCATTACAAGACTAGTTATATACATCGTTATATTTTACAATTACTATAGGTAATACATATTTTTCACTACATGTACCATTCTGAATAATCAAACATAATTATCGATAAAATTCCATATAGACCCAGTAATGGTTAAAATGTTATAATGAAATCACCCTACATAGTTACTCATATTTAACTTGAGGAACTAGCGTCTTATTAAGCAATGCGCATAAATCAAATAAAAAAGACACTATTTACAGTGTCTTTTTTATTTATATTCTCATAGAAAATATCTCTTTTATACACAAAATCTAGCAAATGAAAAAGGAGAATATCATATGGAGCATCCTCTAGCAAGAGAACTACGTAACATACGTATATGCCTTATCATCTTGATCATTGTCATTGCATTTTGGGATCGTGACAAACCTGTGGAAATCACTGATCATGATAGTGACCCTATCTTAAACACTAGCAATATGACCCAAATTAGCGATAATACATTTGCCTATAAAGACGAATCTAATCAAATTAAAATATTTAAGTTTAACCCAGATACAAATGAAATAAAGCTAATAAAAGAATTTTACGCTAACGAATATTAATGAAATAAATGGGACAGAAGGCACCTCAAGGTGTCTTTTTTTATTTTCAAAAGGACCTGCTCACATTCATGCGTCAAACATAAAGTAAATAGAATCCGTTAAAAAACACGAGTGACCCCTTGTTTTCCCCTCTTATTAAAGGAGGAACTATTATGGGCTTTGGTGGTAGTTGTGGAGGCTGTGGCTTCGCTGGAGGCTTTGCTTTATTAGTTGTATTGTTTATTTTATTAATCATCGTTGGCGCTGCTTGCTTCTGCTAAACAAACTATTGGAAAAGACACTCTTATATGGGTGTCTTTTCTTTATAAACTAAAAAAGTATGATAATTTGATTCTTTAGCCATAATTACAACTAAAGGCTTTTTATATACAACTTAAAAAGGAGCTGACTGTATGGAACATAATAAAAACGGAATCCTTGCTTTAATCGTTTTATTTGTAGGACTAGCATTTTTTGTTATCGGTATGGTTTATCATTTATGGGGCACGGTTTAAGAAAAAAAGTACTCATATGAGTACTTTTTTTCTTAAGATTTCATGTAAAACCATTCTAAACTTACTTACATGCATACAATTATCAATGACGGTTATATAACCGATAAGATTATAGATTATCAATTTAGCAATCTACATTTATATGATTAGGAAAGGAGCTAAAAACTAAAAATGTTAGAAATCATTTTTGTTGCTGTATTACTTTTGTCTAGCATCCAACTTATCTTTATCAAGCGTGGGTTGACGAAAAAGAATGTATTCATCTTAATAATAAATTACATATTCTTATTAGCCACCATCGTATTAATTGGCGCAAACTGGCGTATGATACCTGCTTATTTCTTATTGTTCATTTTAACATTACAAGTTTTTTTGAAACCAAAAACTACAGCTGTTTCTAAAAAGTTAGTGATGAAAATTTTAAAAGGGGTAGGAATTATCGTAACTGCTATCGCAATGTTCACGTTACCTTTACTTTTCCCGATCATAACACTCCCAGAGCCTACAGGAAAATATACAGTAGGAACGAAAGTTTTTCATTTAATTGATACAAATCGAAAAGAAACCATTGTACCCAGTAGTCATGGAAATCGTGAACTAATGATACAAGTGTACTATCCTGCCGAAAAAGGATCTGGGAAACCTTCTGCCTACTTTGAGAACATAGACGCCCTCGCTGAACAATTGGCTGTAACAAAAGGTGCTCCGTATATCGTAACAACACATTTAGGTCTGACAAAAACACATTCTTATCAAGATGCTAAGCCACTTCAAGTTAAAGAAAAATTCCCACTCCTTTTATTCGGCCATGGAATGGAATTATACGGACAACAAAATACATTCCAGTTAGAAGAATTAGCTAGTCAAGGTTATGTAGTAATCGCCCTTAATTTCACAGGATACGCAGCAACAACAATTTTCCCTAACGGAAAACGTATAGATTCCGTACCAATTGAATTTACACCTAACGCTTTAAATAACATGGTTCGAAATTGGGAACAAGATACTACTTTTATTTTAAATGAAGTAATAAAAGGCAATTTTGATAAAAACTTTACAGCCATTGCAAATTTAATTGACGATGACAAAATTGGCATGTTTGGTCACTCTTATGGAGGAGCAACTGCCGCGCAAATGTTAGTAAAGGATAACCGTATTAAAGCTGCGATTGATATGGATGGTGGATTGTATGGCGATCCAATGCCTAAAGACGGCCCTCAAAAACCATTCATGTTGATGAATGCTGAAGCTACCATTCAGTATATGAAAGAAGCGGAGAATCAAAAGACAGATGGAATCCAAGATGAATTGTTTGAAATATCCTATTTAAGAAATAAAACCATTGAAAAACCTGACGCGTACACAGTTGTACTTCCAAAAACAAATCATAATAGTTTTACAGATTTAGCAGCATTTTCACCTATTATTAACGAACCCGGTGAAGATGTATCCGCAAATTATACACTCATTAATAAACTAGTAACTAGCTTCTTCGATCAAACTTTAAAAGGGATAAACGAAAATCATTTAGAAGAAATTCAGAAGCAATATCCTGAGCTTCACCTTATTAAACACTAATAACCATTTCTCTATTTATGGAGCCCCTCCTTATGTTTGAGGGGTTTCTGTTTTAACACAATTATAAAAATAAGAGTAAATGAATTAAAACAAATAACAGACAGCTAAAATATACAAGAATAACATTATACAATCTATATATATGTAATATTACATAAAAATTTTTACTATTACATGCTATACTAAAACAGGAGTCGACAATCGTTATTTTCTTCTTAGTTTTAAAGCAATATGGATATATACCTTCTTATCGCATTTGGATTGTACAAGCAAAAGAAGACATCTTAATGGATGTCTTCTTTTCTTATATTTTTATGAATTCCTTTGAGCAGATGCTCTCCAAGCACGAAAAGATGTTGGGTGTCCAGAATGAGCTCTTTGCTTTGCAGCAGCAACAGCTGGTTTTGCTTCAATAGTCTTTGGTTTTGCTTCCACAATCGCTGATTTTTCTTCAAGAATAGTCACAGCTGTTTGTATCTTTCCTAACTGCTCTTTTAAAGCTTGCTGCTCAATTTTTAAATCGGTAAGTAATCGTAAAATCATTTCAGAATTGGCCATAAAGATCCTCCTTCCCCCAATGCACAGAATAAAATAGAATATGTCATTAACGGAATAGCGGTGACAAAAATAAGGTCGTCAACTCCCTTAAAATCTAAGCACCTTTATTTTTCAAAAGGACCTGCTCAAGATTATCCGTAAAAACATAAAGTAAATTAAATCCATTAATTAATGGTCTTTATGGAAGGAGGAGTTAATATGGGCTATGGAGGTAGTTGTGGTGGAGGCTGCGGTTTCGGCGGCGGATTCGCTTTACTAGTTGTACTCTTTATCTTATTAATCATCGTTGGCGCTAGCTGTTGGGGCGGCGGATTCGGCTGCTAAGGGGAGGCACTCTTGAGAGTGTCTTTTTTTGTGTTTTTGGATGTACAGCCCCTCCCTATCCGTCGTTTACCAGCGCTAAAAAAACAATGTTCTTGTTATCTTCTCCCTCAAAATTCGTACATTTTAAAATTGACATAGCACTTCACGCACCATATACTGTTAACAACAGTATACTGTCATTAACAGTATAAATTTTAATTCATTATAGGAGGAAGAACCATGAAACATACAGGAAGACATACAGGTGCATTTCTTTTGTTATTTCTAGCTGAAGGAGATAACTACGGCGGACAATTACTGCAAAAGTGTGAGGAAGAACTTCCCGTCAATCCAATCGATAGTGCCATTTTATATCGCACACTAAAAAAATTAGAAAACGAAGGTGCAATTGAATCTTACGTAAGTACAGATCATCAAGACAAACCGAGAAAGATGTACAGAATTACGCCTGCCGGAAAAGAACAACTGGCAGATTTTCAAATGGATATTGCAGAAAAAATGAAGAACTTATCCTTTTTCCTTGGTAAATATAAAGACTTACAGGAACCCGATCATGATTAACGGCGTAATTCTTTACACGTTAGCCATTATTCTTACGGGGATTTCTTTTATGAAGGACCGCAGTAAAACGAAAGATGCTCTAATGAAGTCATGGAAAATGTTTCGCAACCTTCTCCCTGCGATGCTCTCCATCATGCTTTTCGTTGGCTTATCGCTTTCTATATTAACGCCGTCTTTCATCTCTTCTATTATTGGGGAGCAATCTGGATTCATCGGTATTATTTATTCAGCAATACTCGGATCCATTGCACTTATTCCAAGCTTTGTCGTATTTCCTCTCGGTCATACGTTAGTTCAACACGGTGCAGGCCTACCTCAAGTTGCGGCACTTATGTCTACACTTATGTCAGTAGGAATTACAACCTTGCCGATGGAACAAAAAATATTCGGACGAAGCTTTGCTTACGCACGTAATGCAGCTGCTTTGCTCATGTCACTTCTATTCTCCTATATCATTTGGATGGTGATGGTATGAAAGAACTAAAAAGATATCGCTTCTTTTTCGCCTTACTACTCGGGCTCTTTATATTAACTTTTATAAATCAATCTTTAGGATGGAGCGCATTACAACTAACAGGGAATAGCATTTTAGATATGTTGTTTCTCCTCCCCCCTGTCTTACTATTTGTAGGGCTACTTGATCAATGGGTGAAAAAAGAAACGCTCATGAAATATATGGGTGAAAAATCAGGTATATACGGAATCTTATTTTCTCTATTATTAGGAGGCATTGCAGCGGGTCCCCTCTACGTCGCCTTCCCAATTGCAGCACTACTATTAAAAAAAGGCGCAAGCATTCGATACATCGTATTTTTCTTAGGTGTTTGGACAACTGCGAAATTGCCAATTCTCGTGTATGAATTTTCTTCATTTGGAGCTACTTTTACACTCATTCATATTGGTTTCGGTCTCGTATTTTTCTATGTAATGGGAATTGTTTTTGAGAGATTTTATGATCAGGGGCAGTTGCTTCGGTATGATGTTACGGAGGAAATGTAATCAAATTGACCATAAAATAGGAATATGATATATTTTCGATAGAGTACTATATAAGTATGACATCAAATAAAATGGCATATAATAAAAGAAGAGATGCGCTAACATCTCTTCTCTAACTGCTACCGTATGGGTGGTAGTTATTATAAGCTATTTCTTTTTACGAAACCCACCCTTCTGCTTTGGTCGGCGCGGAGTGGGTTTTTTGTTGTCCTTATCTAGAAGTTGCTTCCGCAAAAAATACGCTGAAACTTCGCGCACAGTCGCTTTGACAAACTCTTTTACAAGGTCAAACAAAAAATCCATATTATCACCTCCTTTCCTTCCCAATAGAAAGAAGGGATAACCACCCACCCTCACAATACGCAGTTGACTTTATTTTATCAAATAATTGTAAAGATATTATGTGAACAAAATAAAAGGAGGTGAAAAAGATGGCAAGATTTTTCATTATAAAGAACACACCAGTAATTGTAACAATTAAATCATGGCAAAGGTTAGTAGACGCTTTAGAAGGTAAGTATTACAATTTTAAAGATACTTATCTCGAAGACATTGTGAAGTCAATGTCCTACGAAGAACGAATTGCAGATGAAGAGGGATTTGTTGCAAAAGCAAAGCCATCTGTTTCACTGAAAATGAAAAAAATTGTAGATAAAATAAGTGCATTTGATAAAAACGAAGGCAGAAAACATAAGCTATACGGTATTACAAATGCTGATTTAGAAGTATTTCTATTTCTTCATAAAAAATGTAATACATATAGTGAGCTTTCACATGTATCGATCCACATGCTTAAGGGTTACAGCAGTTTTCAATAAAATATTTCTTGTTTTAAAAACATGAAACGTTATAGCTATATGATGGCTACAACTTTCACTTTAAAACTTACAACAACCTATATGTACCAGGGGTTACAGCAGTTTCAATAAAATATTTCTTGTTTTAAAAACATGAAACGTTATAGCTATATGATGGCTACAACTTTCACTTTAAAACT
>NZ_JAQFUY010000010.1:0-149152 GCF_027716745.1 Bacillus cereus group sp. Bc010 | reverse complement strand
ATAAAAGTAAAAAAGGGAATTTGAACATGCGCATTACAGTTGATGATTGTGGGCAAGGATGGTTAGAAATTGCAAATTCATTAGGACGAACAAATGGAAAAACAAAAAGCCCACGAATCAAAGTTCCGATTATTATTCCATATCGTTTTTATCATGAAATCACAAATGTTGTTATGGGAGAACAAATCGGTGTAAATCCAAAAGGAAAACCGATTATAGATCATCAAAAATATAGTGTAGAAATTATTCGCAAACAAAATGATTTTTATGTAAACATTACGTTTGATGAAACGGAAATAGGTCGTGTATTAGATTTTAAAGAAACACCACAATCTGATTTAATTGCAGGGATCGATGTGAATCCGGATCGAATTGCAATTAGTTTATGTACAAAACAAGGTAATTTTAAGGGTTCGAAGATCTTTTACTTACACAATCTTGATACATTTTCAACAAACAAACGCACAACAGTAATCGGACAAATCGTACAACAAATCAAAAAATGGTTAATAGAAAACAATGTAGGTGGTATTGTTTTAGAGGATTTGAAATTCCAACAGTCTCATGATACTGATAAATACAGCAATCGTAAATTTCATCAATTTACGTATAAAAAAATGTTGGATAGTTTAATTCGTATGGCTCTTCGTAACGGATTTTCTGTCAAAACAGTAAATCCTGCCTATACAAGTGTGATCGGAAAATTAAAATATAGTAAAAAGTTTGGTATTAGTGTTCACGAAACCGCTGCGTTCACAATCGTAAGACGTGGATTAGGTTTCCAAGAAAGATTACCTAAAGAAGTTGTTCTATTATTAAAAAACAAAATTACAACAAAACTCCGTATTTTTGTCGCTTCCATGGAAGAAAGCGAAAAGGATACGAATACGAAAAAAGTATATAAAAAATGGCTACAAACGATTAAAACATGGAAAGATCATCACAATTGGAAATTGTGGAGTATTCTTCACAAAACTGTTTATATGAGCAATCAACAATTATTATTTAAAATTTAAATATAGAAGGGGGGTACTGGTTTATTTCTTATAACCTCTTGCATACTACTGACTTGGATGAATGGTAGTATGCAAGAAAAGACCGTTCCTAACAGGAACCTGCCGTCATTCTTTCACAATAGGTGGATGAAAAGGTCACAAATCTTACGGACAGGAAAAAGGTGAGATTCCTTTTCGGTAGTTGGCATTTGACTTGGTTCGCCAACAATTTATAGATTTTTATAAGAATTTTAAACCAGGAAGAGGAATGAAGGAAATAGAGAAATTAAAAGAGGAATATCCACTATTAAATAAATTGATTGAAACAGAAGAAGTGTTTTGGGTGAATCCGAACATGGAAAAGTATGAAACGGCAATAAAAGATTCGCCACTCAGTGAAGAGAATGTAAAAGATGCGAAGGAGAGGTTAAAGCGTTTTGCATCATACATTGCGAAAGTTTTTCCTGAAACGAAAGAGACGAAAGGCATAATTGAATCACCTTTATTGAAAATCCCTTCTATGAAACAAGCTTTAGAGAAAAATTACGAGCAACCTATTTTAGGAGAATTATTATTAAAATGTGATAGTCATCTCCCGATATCAGGATCAATTAAAGCTAGAGGCGGCATTTATGAAGTGTTGAAACATGCTGAACAATTAGCTTTGCAGCACGGTATGTTAACAGAAGAAGATGATTATTCCATTTTAGATAGTGATACATGTAGAGAGTTTTTTGCCAAATATTCAATTGCAGTCGGTTCAACAGGAAATTTAGGGCTAAGCATTGGGATTATGAGTGCGAAACTAGGTTTTAACGTAACGGTTCATATGTCAGCAGATGCGAAACAATGGAAAAAAGATTTATTAAGAAGCAAAGGTGTAAATGTTATTGAATATGAAGCTGATTACAGTAAAGCTGTAGAAGAAGGAAGAAGGCAAGCAGATGCAGATCCTAGCTGTTATTTTGTAGATGATGAAAACTCACATGATTTATTTTTAGGATACGCAGTAGCAGCCTCGCGTTTACAAAAACAATTAGAAGAGTTAGAGATTGTAGTGGATGAAGAACATCCTTTATTCGTTTATCTACCATGCGGAGTAGGGGCGGACCTGGCGGAGTCGCATTTGGTTTAAAGTTATTGTATAAAGACAACGTACACTGTTTCTTTGCCGAGCCTACGCATTCTCCATGCATGTTACTCGGTTTAATGACAGGACTTCATGATAAAATTGCCGTTCAAGATATCGGGATTGATAATGTAACAGACGCGGACGGACTAGCGGTAGGAAGACCGTCTGGATTTGTCGGTAAAACGATAGAACCATTTTTGAGTGGAAATTACACAGTAAGTGATGAAGAGTTATATAGATTATTAAAAGAACTAGCTGATACGGAAAATATTTATTTAGAGCCTTCTGCATTAGCTGGTATGATAGGACCAGTGAAAGTATGTACAGAAGATGGGTATTTACAAAAACAACAGTTAACAGAGAAGATGAAGAAAGGTACTCATATTGTGTGGGGAACGGGAGGTAGTATGGTTCCAGAAGATGTGATGGATGGGTATTATAAAAAAGGTGAGGCATTTACGTTAAACCAAAAATGAGGCTGTAAATAGCCTCATTTTTATTTATCCCACTTTATAGGGCATATCTAAAAAAGCATGAATGAATATGGGGAGGAGTAAATTATTATTACGAGTGTAAATAAAAGCATAAAGCAAATGTCCGGCCAGACCAGCTCCTACCCAATCCCCAATTCCTTGAGAGGTGTCACCTAAAATAATCGGCATAAATGAATGGGCAATACCAAAGCATGCACATGTAAGAAATGTACCCCAAAATTTACCTAGTAGCACAACTAATCTTGGCCAAAGATATCCTCTAAATATAATTTCCTCTTCAAAACCGATATTAATTAAATAGTAGTAAAGGAAATAAAGCATTTCTAATTGAAATCCAAGACTTGTATTATTATAAATTCTTTGTTATTTTCGCATTAGTTCATTATAGTATAGATATAAAGAACTAATATCAAATAAATACAACAAAAAGCTTTATTTTACATAATAAGAGGATGTGTATACGATGTCATTACAGACTAAATATATAGCGGGTATTTCGCTTGGGGTTATGGGGGTAGGTTTTGCGGCTTCTATTCCTTTTCAAGGGTCGGTAGCTGGTGAGATTATTCAAGGTGGATTTGAAGCTGGGTTAGTTGGTGGACTTGCGGATTGGTTCGCAGTTACAGCTTTATTCCGTCATCCGATGGGAATTCCAATTCCGCATACAGCTTTGTTACCTAAAAACCGTAAACGAGTAACGAAAGGGCTCATCAATACGTTAGAAAATGAGTGGCTAACGAAAGAAAGTATTACGAATAAAGTAAAAGAAATGCAACTAGCACAAATGGTGCTGCAAATTGCAGAGAGAGAAATGCAGTCTAATGCTGTGAAAAAAGGGATTGTAACGATTGCTGAGAAGGCGATTGTTTCAATAGATACGGAAAAATTAGCGGTTATTATTGAAAAAGAATTAAAAACGTATTTGCATACAATGAATACAAGTAACATCTTACAAGTGCTTGTTGATCAATTAGTTGTGCAAGAATATGATGAGAAGACACTTGATTACATTTTAGTAAAAGTGAAAGATTGGACAGCGCAAGATGAAGCACGTTACCAGCTCGGAAGTTTAGGTATGAAGGCGATGGAAAATATAAAAGTAGATGGATTTTTACAGTTTACATTGAAGTCGTTTATGAATATTGTAGATGAAGATAAAATTGGCGGCATTTTGCAGAAATTCATTATTAGCAATATTAACAGCTTACAAGATGCGGATAATAGCACGAGACAGCTTATATTAGCAAAAATTCGTCAAGAAATTATAAATGTAAAAGAAAATGAAGCGTTACTACAAGAATTAGAAAATTGGAAAGAAAAATGGATTTCAAATTGGAATGCTACTGACAAAATTAAAGAGATGTTGGAACAAGCGCAGCAAAAAGCAGTTGCCTTTGTAAACAATGAAGAATTTGCGGATAAGTATGTTATTCCATTTTTGCAAAAACAAATGAATAAAATAAAAGATGACGAAGTGACTGTTCAAAAAATAGAAGATTGGTTACAAAAACAAGTTGTGAAGCTTGTTGAGAATAACCATTCGAAAATCGGAAAGCTTGTGCAAGAAAATCTTGATAAGTTAGATGATAAAACGTTAATTGAAATGATTGAAAATAACGTCGGTAAAGATTTACAATGGATCCGAGTAAACGGAGCTGTTTGCGGATTTATGATTGGCTTAGTGTTAGAGGGAATTAAAGCGATTATATGAGAAAAACCTTCCACAATTGTGGAAGGTTTTTTTATTTTTCAATAACACTCATATTTAAATTGTAAGCTTTCTCAATGCTTAATTTGTACGTTCCATTTCCAGTTTTAATCGAATTTTTATACCAATGTTCTTGTTCGTTTAATTCTGGATTTTCTTCTGAAGTATTCTCTTCTTTTTTCGTTAAATCTTCAACTTGTTCCCAGGGTGTGTTTCCGTGGGATTCTTTTTTGTTTGTTATGGCGATTAAAGATACATCGCTTTCTTTCGTTAAATGAACAGATACATTTGAACTTTCCTGTACAAACCAATTATTTTGTAATTGACCTGGATAAAGGGATAGTTCGTTATTTGAAGCACGAACTTCTACATTTTTATTTTGTGGAAGAACGAGTGTCGGTTTGACCTGTGGTGCGGAATTCCATAACGTATGTTGAACTGGTAATGATTTTAAAGTGATATACATTGTTTCCCCGGCTGTTTGAACGGAAAGAAAATCTTCTTGTTTTAAATTAAGTTTTTCATTAGCTTTCGTCGTCATTTCATATGTTCCAAGAAGATGAATTTGATTTGTATCATTTCCCTCTATTGTTAGAGGGTACTGTCCTGCATCCACTACAATTTTTTTGATAGATTCAGGTATATTAAGTTGTCCACTTGGAATATTACTCGTTTGGCGAGTGGTATGAATAGAATGACGAACTTCATCTAGCAATCCAGTTGATAATAAACAGTAAAAAGCAATTCCGACGCTTCCTAAAACACCGATAAAGAAAATACTAAAAATATCATATTTAATAAATGATTGTTCCTTCTTAGAAAATAGAAGGTAAAGTAAAATTTCCACGCCAAGTATAATAAGTAAAACAGGCCACCATGCTGTTAAGGAATCTAATACCTCAGTACCTTTTATAACTGAAAATAGTAAGAAGCAACCTAATGCAATAATAGAAAGCCCCATTGAAAATGTTCCAACGCGCCATGTTCTCATTCTTTCGTACCACCTTTATTTTCTTTATTTCCAAGTAACAATTTAAAGCCGCCACCAATTAAGAGGAGTGCAACGATAGATGTTTGGAAATAGCGATAATACAGCTCGCTAAGATGAATGTTAAATATAGTTGCGAAGTAATCATTCAAAATAGGAAGGACTGTTTGATCTAATAAATAATAACCCCCGAGTGTAATTAACCCGATACCGATCCATCTTTGATGATTGATAAAATAATCAATGATAGGTTCGTCATGTACACGTTCTTTTCCATACTTTGCAGTTTGCTGTAAAGCGTCAAAGAAGCTATAGAACCAAATGATGGGTACTAAAAATAAAAACGCTGAAAGTCTTAATAAGTCAAGTAAATAGATGGAAAGTAAAAAGGCTGCCATAAGCTGGAGGCCTCGTCGCTGTAAGCCTAAATACATATGTCCTGCTCCAGGAAACATCGCTAAAATAGAAGCGAATGTTTTACTTTTCTTTCCTTGTTCACGGTGCTCTTCAAAATCTTCAAAAATAGTGCGGTCAACTAATTGCTCACCACGTTCTTTTTTCTGGAGTTGCTGAACAACATCGAAGAAATTATAAATCCATAAAACAGGTAACGTCACGAGAAAGATAAGGAAACTTTCTTGAGATGTTAAAAGGGCAACGAAAATGATCATACTTCCGATTCCTGTACAAGCTACTAAAAATGTAAGTCCACGTTGCATAAGCCCTAATTGAAAATGACCAAGTCCAGGGATGATGGAAAGAAGAATGATATAAAATCGTTCGCTCTCTTTAGAGGACTCTGTTAATTCTCCGGTTGCTTGTTTTTTCGATTGGTTAATAATCGTGATAACTAAATCTAGTAAGTTGACCACCCATAACACGGCTAGTAAAAATAGAGAAAGAAAAGCAATATCACGCGCTCCCAATGCTATTGTACAAAATGCTGCAAAGATAAATAGAAATACAGCCCCTCCGCTATATAAAATAAACCGTCCAAATTTCTTTAAATATAAATGTCCAAGCCCAGGAATTAGCCCTAATACAAGTGCTAAAAAGGGGTTTTTATTCATGCTTTGAACCTCCGTCCTTTTTTGATGTGTCTACCGATTTGTTTACAATTTGTTGTGAGATAGAAGACTCGTTATGTTTTGAAGATTTCTCGAAATTTGATGTCGCTGTGAAAATATATTGGAATAAACCACTTACCATAAAAATAATTGTAGCTGCGGTTGCAATTATGTAGTGAATAATCGTTCGCTTTAATGAGTTTGTTTTTATATTTTCATTAGGTTGTAGCGTTTTAAAATTAATTTGCGTCATAACTTCGTTCGTAAATGAATCATCATTTATCATTGGAAGGTTTTCCTGTTGTTCATCAATACTTTCCATATAAAGCGCTAAACAATGATCACATTCATAAAGATGTTCTTCCATAGATTCACGTTCATTACTTTCTATAACATCTAATGTATAATTGCGCCAATCTTCTTTTGAATAATGCATCATAGAAACTCTTCCTCCTTCCAATGTTTTTTAATCCATTTTCTTGCCCGATACAGTTTCATTTCGACTGTTTTCACTTCGATATTTTCCTGCAAAGCAATTTCGTAATAACTTTTTTCTTCTAAGTAATGTGCGAGAACGACATCACGGTAATTATGGGGAAGTTCTCTCAGTTTTTGAGCAATTAGTAATTTTTGTTCTTTCGTCAATAATAAATCCTCAATATTTTGAGAGGATTTTATATTTTCCTCAGTTTCTTTACATAAGGAGAGTTCTTCGTTTTCTCTAGCTTTTTTTCTCTTATAATCAATAGCGTGATTGGTGGCAATACGCGCCATCCACGTTTTTAATCCGCGAAATTGATAATTTGGGAGAGAGGCGTGAATTTTTACGAATACTTCTTGTGTAACATCTTTCGTATCTTCTTCATGTCTTAAAATAGAAAAGATAACTTGGAAAATATAGTGACGATATGTTTGCACAAGGATACGAAAAGCATGTTCGCTTCCTTGCTGTGCTTTTTCAATTAATTGTTTTTCCTCAATGGGTCTCTCCCTCCTTTTTGACGCATTCTATTATATAGACGTAAAGAATGATAAGTCACCCTACACATTTTGTAAAAAAAGAATAATATATTTTTTGCAGGTGAGCTAGATGAAAAAAGGTGTGAAAAAATGGTAAAGAGAAGTATATAATGAGCAAGTAGGAAATGTTACAGGGAGAAAGGATGTGAGTGTTAGTAGGGGAATGTCCATACTAACAAACATGAAAATTAAAATATTAATAGCAGATGATAATTCTTTTATTAGAGAAGGCATGAAAATTATTTTAAATACATATGAAGAGTTCGAAGTAGTAGATACAGTAAATGATGGGAAAGAAGCAGTGGAATATTGCAAAAAGAACGACGTTGATATCGCCCTTTTAGATGTTCGCATGCCAAATATGAACGGGGTAGAGGCGACAAAATTCATTTGCGAAGAGACGAAAACGAAACCGCTAATTTTAACGACGTTCGATGATGATGAATATATTTTGGACGCAGTGAAGAACGGGGCAAAAGGTTATTTATTAAAAAATAATGATCCAGAGCGTATTCGTGATGCGATAAAAGGAGTATATAACGGTCAAACAGTTATGCAAGATGTAGTTCTAGATAAAATTAAGTCTAATTTAATGGAAAGTAAAGAGGAAGAATGTAAAATAGATAAAAGTCTTTTTACTGAAAGAGAGCTGAGTATTATCGCATTAATTGCAAAAGGCTTTTCGAATAAAGAAATATCGAAGCAACTTTTCATATCAGAAGGAACAATTGCAAATTATATTACGTCAGTTTTAGGGAAAACTGGACTGGAACATCGTACACAAATTGCGATTTATTATTTAACAGGGAAAGTAGATTAAAGATATGGAATTTTGGTTAATTGTAAGTAAATTAATTGTATTTATATATATTGTGTTTAGTTACATTTATTTAAATGTTGCAAACTTACCATGGATTATACTGACTTTGCTTTTATATCTTTCTGTAAACGTGCTAATCTCTATATGTAAAAAAGATACGCACAAAAACATATTAACTTCTGTATCGATTGGCTTAGTTATGTTATTTACATGGAAGATTCATCCGTTCTTTATTTTGTTTTTACCATTGAACTTATATGAAATTATATTCCGTTATATAGAGAAGAAATGGCAACTCTTTCTCATTATGATGATTCCTATTATCTTTACAAATGAAAGTATTAGAATGACATATGGATTAATTGTTGCATTTTCCTTTCTCCTATTAACGATGGCAGAACGGTATATATTACGCGTATTAAAGCTTGAATCACAAAATGATCAGATGCGAAAAGATATGCAACGGCTGACGAAAAGCTTAAATGAAAATAAAGAGTATATAAGGCAATCAGAGTACACATTTAAGTTAGAAGAGAGAAATCGACTTTCTCAAGAAATTCATGATAAAATTGGCCATTCGATGACAGGTGCACTTATTCAAATGGAAGCAGCAAAGAGATTAATGGCGATAGATAAAGAAAAATCTGCTGAGTTATTACAAAATGCAATTCATATTTCGAAAGATGGAATTGAAAGCATTCGGATTACATTAAAAAATATGAAGCCACCAACTGAGCAAATTGGTATTCATCGTATGAAATTATTCATAGAGGAATTTGCCGGTAAGCATGATGTGAATATTCCTTTCGTTTATAAAGGGAACTTAGATATGATTTCTCCTATACAGTGGAAGATTATCGGTGAAAATGTCACGGAAGCATTAACAAATGCGATGAAATATGCTGATGCGACAGTTATTTCAATCGATATTCATGTACTTAACAAGATGGTAAAGGTACAAGTGAAGGATAATGGAAAAGGTGCAATGCTTGTTAAAAAAGGTCTCGGTATTATGGGGATGGAGGAACGAACGGCATCTGTAAATGGTAAAATTATTGTAGATGGAACAAGTGGTTTTTCAGTAACAATGTTGCTGCCGATATGAGAATGAATCATCTCATATGAAAAAAGTGAATAATCTCATGTGAAAAGAATGAACTTCTGCACTGAGCAGGTTCATTCTTTTTGTTTATACTAAAAGCAGAGAAACCGAAATAGGGGTGAAACGATGAATACTTTAGAAATTAAAAATTTAACGAAAAAATTTGGTGATTTCATCGCAGTTGATAATATGTCTTTATCTATTAAAGAAGGAGAAATATTTGGCTTTTTAGGATCGAATGGTGCTGGTAAAAGTACAACGATAAATATGGTTGCTGGCTTGCTAAGAAGTAATGAAGGTGAAATTAGCATACTAGGAAAAAATATAAAGAAACATAATCGATTTGCGAAGATGAATATCGGTATCGTTCCGCAAGATATTGCGATTTATGAAGAGCTAACTGCCTATGAAAATGTGAAATTCTTTGCTGGATTGTATGGGTTAAGGGGTGCTGAGTTAAAAGCGAGAGTGGAGGAAGCACTTCAATTTGTAGGGCTTAGCGATAAATATAAAAGTTATCCGAAAAACTTTTCAGGCGGGATGAAACGAAGGCTGAATATTGCTTGTGCGATTGCTCATAGACCGAAGTTAATTATTATGGATGAGCCGACAGTTGGAATTGATCCACAGTCAAGAAACTATATTCTCCAGTCTGTTCGGAAATTAAATGAAATGGGAAGCACGATTATTTATACGAGTCACTACATGGAAGAGGTAGAAGAGATTTGTACGAAAATCGCAATTGTTGATCACGGTAAAGTAATTGCAGAGGGCACGAAAGAACAGTTAAAAGCGATTATTACGGATACGAAAGACATTTGGATTGAAGTGAAGTCAGTAGAAAATTTAGATGTAGAACAGTTAAAAGAAATAAATGGAGTGAAAGCTGTTCAAATTGATGAGAATGTAATTAAAGTAAACTCGGATGCAGGGTTAAACAATTTAAATAAAATTATTCAGCACTTCATTAATCATGACATTGAAATTCGTTCGTTAGAGGAGCAGGCTCCAAACTTAGAAACAGTATTCCTTACGTTGACTGGAAGAAACTTACGAGATAAATAAAAGGTAAATGAAGAAAAGGTAAAGGGAGGTTCATCCATTGAACATCTTCAATATTGCAATTATGCATATGAAAAGAGATTTCAGAGACGTAAGAACTTTAGTTTTTATGTTAGCTTTTCCGATTGTGCTTATGCTTGTATTAGGTACAGCATTAACAAACGCATTTAATAGTGATAGTCATTCAATTAAAGATATACAGGTGCTATATAAAGATGAAGCGAGTAGCACGTTTTCTCAAGCATTTGAAGCATTTGCGAAAGAAGCTGATAAATCGGGTATTCATTTTAAAAAAGCTTCTGAAGGTATAGATGGGAAGGAAGCAGTGAAGCAAAATAAATATGCTGCTTATGTAGAATTAAATAAAGATGGCGCAAAATTGTACGGAAGTGACAAAAGTAGTATTGAGGGAAGTATTGTGGAAGGCATGCTTACAACGTTTGTTGATAAGTACAATGTAGCAGCCGAAGTTGCAAAAGTAGATCCTAGTAAGGTGAGCGCAGTTATTTCAAATGGAAATCATAATGATTATATAAAAGAAACATCTTTACAAGCTGCGAAAAAGCCAGGTTCTATGGATTACTATGCAGTTGTAATGACGACGATGATTGCGCTATATGCAGCGATGGGAGCCAGTTCTTTAATTCGAGGAGAACGAATACGTAAAACAGGAGATCGTCTCATTGCTGCGCCTATAAGTAAGGCTGAAATATTCATTGGAAAAGTACTTGGGAGCCTAGTAGCAAATGCTCTGTGCATAGTGCTTGTCATGTTATTTAGTAAATTTGTTTTTCAAGCGAATTGGGGCGACCATCTTGGAATTATATTTATTATTTTATTAACACAGGTTTTTCTACCAATTAGCTTCGGTTTAGGGATCGGATATATTACGAAAACAGCTGAAGCATCGAGAGCAATTATTATGGTAGTCGTGCAATTAGCTTCTATTTTTGGTGGTGCATATTTCGTAGTAGAAGAAAATTTCGTTACGAATTTATCACCATTAACGTGGGCAAATACAGCTGTTATGAAAATTATCTATGCGAATGATGTTGGGGCAGCACTGCCGGTAATAGGTTTAAACCTTGGAATTTCGGCACTCTTTTTATTAATTGCAATTATTGCATTACGTAGACGGGAGGGGCTATAGTATGAAAGATATTTTATGGCTCATACAAAAAACGTTATCTGTACTTTTGAAAAATAAAAAAAGTTTATTTATTATTATTAGCTTGCCAATAATAGGAACGCTCATCGCCTTTTCGGAATACGGAAATGTAGGGCAAGGAACGTTAAATATCGGGGTTATAAATAAAGAAAATCAACCTATAGCAAATGATACAGTGAAATTTTTAGAAGGATTAAAGCATGTAAATGTAAGTAAGATTAAAGATTCTGAAGTAGAAGATAAACTCACTTCAAAAAAACTTGATGGTGTTATTACATTAGATTCTGGTTTTTCCGAAAGTGTTCGAGAAGGGAAACCTGATCATATTGAAATTTCATCGATTAAAGGTGATCAAGTAACAGGATTTATAAGGTCCTATTTATATAATTATATTGATAATATAGCAGCGATTAGTAAAGTTGCAGGAACAGATCAAAGCACATTTGATACTATGTACGCAGGGTATCAAAAAAGTGCATTTAAAATGAAAACTGAAACATTAGAAGATACTTCGAAAAATAAAGATATGACAACCCAAACGATAGGTTACCTTATTATGTTTATGTTGTTTTCAGCAGCGAACTTATCGGGTCATATTTTAAAAGAAAAAGAGAATAGAACATATTTTAGACTCTTATCAACACCGATAGACGGAAAGAAGTTCATATTATCTAATGTTGGGGTAAATATGATGATACTAACAGTACAAATTCTAATTACAACTTTATTCCTAACGAATGTTTTTCATACGAATATCAATATGCCTTTCATAGTGATGTTGGGCGTACTCATGTTATTTGCTTTAATAGCAATTGGAATATCATTAGTCCTTGTCGCTTTTTCGAAAAACTCAGCGTCAGCAAATGCAATGCAAAATATGATTATTGTACCGACATGTTTACTGGCTGGATGTTATTTCCCGTATGACATTATGCCAAAAGCGGTACAAAAAGTAGCTAATTTCCTTCCGCAGCGCTGGTTATTAGACACGATAGCAAAACTACAGCAAGGAATTCCATTCGCTGAGTTGTATTTAAATATTTTCATTTTATTCGCTTTTGCAATTGCATTCTTCTTAATTGCGATTTATAAATTTGGAAGAAATAATGATGCGAGGAACTTTGTTTAACAAAAAAAGGTGTGGCGTAGTGCTACACCTTTTTTGTTTTGTAATTTAGAGTATCTTTTGTAATATAGGAATGCTTTTGTAGAGCACTTCGTTATGTGAAGCATGCACAACACATTTATTTCCCTCTAGGAGAAAAACGCTATGTAAAATAGCGTTCCCGTCACCATGTTTTGTAAGCATATCACCGACGACTTTGCCGTCTGTCCATTTCAGACTAGAATATGAAGGAACGACTTGTAAATATTGAATGGTTTCCTCTCCATCTCCAGCAATGAGTGTAGTTTCAATATTTCTTTTTTGTATCATAAATCTATTTTTATTTAAATTATCGAGGAAAGGGTTTTTCGTTTTCATTTTACTATAAGGAATAAATGTAATTGAAGATCCAGATTTTATAAATAAATAATTCCCGTAATCTTTACACGGAATAACATCTTGTAATCCTGGAAAATAAAGATGTATCGCCTCAACTGTATTCATGTTATATAAGGTGCTTAAGTAGTTAATGTATTGTTCCATATAAAAATGAACGATATTTATTTTAGAAGAGGCATGGACAGGGAGACTACCTCCAGTCCAATAACTATAATTTGCCGGAGATCCAGCGCTTGGTGTACAGAGTATGATAAGTTGATTTACATCATTTTTATATTCTTCACTTTGAACGTAAGAACGTCCAAGAAGTCCTCCCATACTATGACAGATTAGATTTAGTTTATCGCGCCCTGTAATTTTTTTAGCATAAGCAATCGTTTGTAATAAATATTTTTGTGTAGAAAAAATAATCCGCTGACGCCAGTCATAAAAACAAATAAATAGGTTTTTATTTCGTTCATAGCCCATACTTTCTAACATCAAAATAAATGGCTCATAAACAAATGCAGATAGTCCGAAGCTCCAATCACCAGTACCCGGAATAATATTATTATTCATTGAACCGAAAAGTCCAGGGACAAAAACAATAGGTGTTTTTCCTTTTCCCATATTCTTCGCTCCTTTACCTGTTTAACATCGATGAAAATGAAGAAATACATTCCGTATGAAAATATATTTAAATGAAACACTACAGAGTAGAATATAATTTGAGCGGAAGGAAATTAAAATGATTAAAAAAATATTGCGAGTTACTTCTATTATTGTTGCTATTGTTGTTTTTATTTTAATTTGCATGCATATCGATGTTACCTTAGGTAGAAAAATGGAAGCCGGGAAAAACATGCCGACAGAGTATGCACCTCATTATAGTGACTTTCAATTATATGTAGAAGGGAAGTCATTTTATAAACAGTTATTTACTGATATAAGAGAGGCGAAGAGATCTATTTATACGTACTTTTTTATTTTGTCAGATGATAAAAGTAGCTATACTTTTTTAAATTTATTAAAAGAGAAGGCAAAAGAAGGAGTAAACGTCTATTTATCCGTTGATCGCATTAATGATTTATCATTTGAAAGAAAGAAGATAAATGAATTGCGGGAAAGTGGTGTACATTTTACATATAGTAGAAAACCTGAATTACCATTCGGGTTTTATTCACTTCACCATCGTAATCATCGCCGTATTACGACGATTGATGGAGAGATTGGTTATACGGGTGGTTTTAATATAGGGGATGAGTACTTAGGAAAAGATAAACGATTTGGATATTGGCGTGACTATCATGTGCGACTTAAAGGAGAAGGAGCAAAAGATTTAGAAGAACAATTCGCTTTAGATTGGAAACGAGATACGAAAGAAGAGATAAAAAGAAGTACGAATAAAGCGAGTAAAGGGAATACATTACATACGATGGCTAGTTACAATGGACATCACGTCGCTGAAAAATATATAGAATTAATAAAAGAAGCAAAGCATTCAATTGTCATTACAACACCTTACTTTATAGCCAAAAATAAAGAAGTAATGAATGCTTTAATGGAAGCACAAAAACGTGGAGTTACTGTAAAAATACTTTGGTCATATAAACCAGATATTCCTCTTATTAAAGAGGCGGCGTATCCGTATATTCGCCAAGCTGTTAATAATGGAATTAAAGTATATGGTTATAAAAAAGGGATGTTTCATGGCAAATTAATGCTTATTGATAATGAACTAACTGTTATTGGTACGACAAATTTTACTTCGCGAAGTTTCAATATAAATGATGAAATGAATTTGTATATTCATGGTGGTTCAATTGTAGGACAAGTTAATGAGGCGTTAACGGAGGATTTTCATAATTCAAAAGAAATGACGAAAGAATTTTTTGAGAAGTTATCGTTTTGGGAGCGTTGTAAGGAAAAGTTGGGGGGATTGGCTGATTTTTATTTCTAAAGTTTAAAGAAAGGGAGTCTTTTATAGACACCCCTTTTTTATGATTAATAATTATTTTTCATGCACGAGCAATGAGGCATCATCATTAATCAACGTCCCCACATGTTCACCTAAGCAAATTCTTTTCATTACTCCAGGCTCATCAAAGTTAAAGACGTGTGCTGGTAAATTATAATCACGGGCAAGCAATAAAGCGGCTTGATCCATTACTTGTATGTTTTGCCTAACAATATCGTTATAGTTTAGTTTTTTGTACATTTTTGCTGCTTTATTATGTTTTGGATCACTAGTAAAGACGCCATCTACTCCTTGTTTTGCGACTAATATAGCATCACTATTCATTTCAATAGCCCTTTGAACACTTGGGTAATCTGTCGTAACGAACGGTTGCCCGTTACCACCTCCAAAAATAACGATATACCCGTTATCTAAATGGTGGATTGCACGTAGGCGAATGTATGGTTCAGCTACAGCATTAAACGGGATGGAAGTCATAACGCGCACTTCTGTATTTGTTTTACTTGTTAAAACACCGCGTAGCATTAAGCTGTTAATGATTGTACCTAACGTACCGATATTGTCAGCTTCTACACGATCGATTCCCCATTCTTCCGCTAGATGACCTCTAAAAATGTTCCCGCCTCCAATGACGATAGATACCTCAATACCTAAATCAACGATGGATAAAATTTCGTTTGCGATATGTTCTAATCGTTTGGAGTTAAAGCTATTTCCGGTTTGATCGGCAAGTGCACCGCCGCTTAATTTAATTAAGACACGTTTATATGGCCTCATAACAATTCCCCCTATATAGATCGCAATAAAAAAGGAACAAAGGCGAATGCCTTTGTTCCTTTTTAAGAAAATGAAAAAGAAAAGAAGAAGATAGAACGAATTTTTGCACATAATTTTTCATATCATCCACTCCTTTTCATTTTGATTTGTTGTAAGTATATATCTTTTTGATTATACGAAACAATCTGATTACTTATCAAGTATATTTTATAGTTTTTTAACAAAATGGTGTCAATGAAAAAAAGAAGAAAAAAATTTGAATTTTTTGTGACGAACTTGTAGGTTTTTGTATGATTTTGTAGGTTCGCTTATAAGATGTGTGAGTAGCTTTTATAAATTCAAATTGAAAGCGTTCGCATGGAGGGGATGAACATAAATGAAAAAATTCGGATTGGCAACACAAATTTTTGTCGCGCTTGTTTTAGGGATTGTAGTAGGGGCAGTCTTTTATGGCAATAAAACGGCGATTTCTTATATTACACCAATTGGGGATATATTTATTCACTTAATTAAGATGATTGTAGTACCAATTGTTATTTCAGCATTAATTGTTGCAGTAGCTGGTGTAGGCGATATGAAGAAGCTTGGGAAACTAGGCGGGAAGACAATTCTTTATTTCGAAATCATTACGACAATCGCTATTTTAATGGGGTTACTTGCGGCGAATATATTCCAGCCGGGTACTGGCGTTGATATGAATAACTTACAGCAAAGTGATATTTCTTCTTATAAACAAACAGCAGATGCTACGGAGAAGCAAGGATTCGCTGAGACGATTGTTCATATCGTACCGAAAAATGTATTTGAATCGATTGCACAAGGTGACTTATTACCGATTATTTTCTTCTCAGTATTATTCGGTTTAGGAGTCGCAGCAATTGGGGAAAAAGGAAAGCCTGTTTTTAACTTCTTTGAAGGCGTACTCGAAGCGATGTTTTGGGTTACAAATCAAGTTATGAAATTTGCACCATTTGGTGTATTCGCATTAATTGCTGTTACGGTTGCAAAATTTGGTGTAGCAACACTACTTCCTTTAGGAAAACTAGTGCTAGCTGTATACGTAACTGTTATACTATTCGTTGTGATTGTATTAGGTATAAATGCAAGAATGGTTGGCGTAAACATTTTTACGTTAATGAAAATTTTAAAAGAAGAACTTATTCTTTCATTTACGACAGCAAGTTCAGAAGCTGTTTTACCTAATATAATGAGAAAAATGGAAGAGTTCGGTTGTCCAAAGGCAGTTGCCTCTTTCGTAATTCCGACAGGTTATACATTTAACTTGACTGGATCGGCTATTTATCAAGCGTTAGCGGCATTATTTGTTGCACAAATGTACGGTGTGCACATGTCACTGACAGAGCAAATAACGTTATTATTCGTTCTCATGTTAACATCCAAAGGTATGGCGGGAGTTCCAGGTGCATCGTTCGTTGTTGTATTAGCAACGTTAGGTTCAATGGGGTTACCACTAGAAGGTATCGCGTTAATTGCGGGGATTGACCGCATTTTAGATATGATTCGCTCATCTGTCAATGTATTAGGGAATGCATTAGCGGCCATTGTTATGTCGAAGTGGGAAGGCGAATTCGATAATGAGAAAGCAAAACAATATGTAGAAACAGTCAAAGAAACAAAAGCAGCATAAGAAATCGTTAAGGAGTGAATAAGTATGGCAACATTAACTGAAGTTAAAAATGGTGTTCGAATTGAAAAAGATTTTTTAGGTGAAAAAGAAGTACCAAACTATGCATACTACGGTGTACAAACAATGCGTGCAGTTGAAAACTTCCCAATTACAGGATACAAAATTCATGAAGGTTTAATTAGAGCGTTCGCAGTTGTAAAAAAAGCTGCAGCACTTGCGAATACAGATGTAGGAAGATTGGAATTGAACAAGGGTGGCGCAATCGCAGAAGCTGCTCAAGAAATTCTTGACGGGAAATGGCATGATCATTTCATCGTAGACCCAATCCAAGGCGGAGCAGGTACTTCAATGAACATGAATGCAAATGAAGTCATTGCCAATCGTGCTCTTGAATTATTAGGAATGGAAAAGGGAGACTATCATTATATTAGTCCAAATAGTCATGTAAACATGGCGCAATCCACAAACGATGCATTCCCAACGGCGATTCATATCGCTACATTAAACGCATTAGAAGGTTTATTACAAACGATGGGCTATATGCACGATGTATTTGAATTAAAAGCAGAACAGTTCGATCATGTGATTAAAATGGGTCGTACACATTTACAAGACGCTGTGCCAATTCGTCTTGGGCAAGAATTTAAAGCGTACTCGCGTGTGCTTGAACGTGATATGAAACGAATTCAGCAATCACGTCAACACTTATATGAAGTGAACATGGGAGCAACTGCAGTTGGTACAGGCTTAAATGCAGATCCAGAATATATTCAAGCTGTTGTAAAACATTTAGCTGCAATTAGTGAACTACCACTTGTTGGTGCGGAAGACTTAGTAGATGCAACGCAAAATACGGATGCATATACAGAAGTATCAGCAGCACTGAAAGTATGTATGATGAATATGTCTAAAATTGCGAATGACCTTCGCTTAATGGCATCAGGTCCACGTGTTGGTTTAACAGAAATTATGTTACCGGCTCGTCAACCAGGTTCATCTATTATGCCAGGGAAAGTAAACCCTGTTATGCCAGAGGTAATTAATCAAATTGCGTTCCAAGTAATTGGTAATGACCATACAATTTGTCTTGCTTCAGAAGCAGGTCAATTAGAATTGAACGTTATGGAACCAGTACTAGTTTTCAACTTACTTCAATCAATTAGCATTATGAATAACGGTTTCCGTGCCTTTACAGATAATTGCTTAAAAGGAATTGAAGCGAATGAAGATCGCTTAAAAGAGTATGTTGAGAAGAGTGTAGGAATTATTACAGCCGTGAACCCTCATATCGGTTATGAAGCAGCAGCTCGCGTTGCGAAAGAAGCAATCGCGACAGGGCAATCCGTTCGAGAACTTTGTGTGAAAAATGGTGTACTGTCACAAGAAGACTTAGAATTAATTCTAGATCCATTCGAAATGACGCACCCAGGGATTGCAGGAGCAACTCTTTTAAAGAAAAATTAACAGAAGAGGGGGGACAAGCCCCTCTTTTTTGTTTACAATATAGAAATGCTATATATGAATAGAGGTAGGGATGTTATGAGTAAGTTTACAGTAGCTTCTAATGGTTCATTAGAAACGACATTAAGAGGAGTAGAAGTATTATCAACACCACTTTTAAATAAAGGGGTTGCTTTCACGCAAGAAGAAAGAGAAGAATTAGGTTTAAAAGGGTTATTACCGCCAGCAGTTTTAACATTGGAAGAACAAGCACGCCGCGCATACGAACAATTTTGTTCTCAGCCGGATGATTTATTAAAGAATGTATACTTAACAGCGTTACATGATCGAAATGAAGTATTATTTTATCGTATTTTAACAGATCATTTACGCGAAATGTTACCAATCGTATATACACCAACTGTTGGTGTAGCGATTCAAAGATATAGTCATGAATATCGTAAACCACGTGGTGTGTATTTATCAATTAACGATCCGTCAGGTATTGAAGAAGCGTTCGCCAATATTGGTGCAACAGCAGAAAATATTGATTTAGTCGTTGTAACTGATGGGGAAGGTATACTTGGAATTGGTGACTGGGGCGTTGGTGGTATTAACATCGCCATCGGAAAATTAGCTGTTTATACGGCCGCGGTTGGAATCGATCCTAGTCGCGTATTACCGGTAATTTTAGATGTAGGTACAAATCGTGAGGAACTATTAAACAATCCATTTTATATTGGAAATCGTCACCCTCGTATAACAGGTGAAGCTTACGATGAGTTTATTGATACATTTGTACAAGCGGTAAATAAACAATTCCCGAAAGCACTTTTACATTGGGAAGACTTTAGCTCTCGAAATGCACGAAAAATTTTAGATAAATATCGTCATGATATTTGTACGTTTAATGATGATATTCAAGGTACAGGTGCAGTTTCACTTGCTGCTGTGCTATCGGCAGTGAAAGCTTCGGGTGTACCACTAAGTGAACACCGCGTTGTTGTATTTGGTGCTGGTACGGCTGGAATCGGTATCGCAGATCAAGTTAGAGATGCAATGGTCCGCGTAGGTGTATCAGAAGAAGAATCGTATAAGCGTTTCTGGTGTATTGATCGCAACGGATTAGTTACAGATAATATGAAAGATCTTCTTGATTTCCAAATGCCGTATGCAAGAAAAGAAGCGGAAGTAAGTGAGTGGAAGCAAAATGGTGTAATCGGACTTGCTGAAGTTGTGAAACATGTAAAACCGACAATTTTAATCGGTACATCAACTGTTGCAGGCGCATTTAAAGAAGAGATTGTTAAAGAAATGGCTTCTCACGTAGAAAGACCAATCATTTTACCGATGTCGAACCCGACGCCACTTGCTGAAGCAAAACCAGCCGATTTAATCAAGTGGACAGAAGGAAGAGCGTTAGTTGCAACAGGAAGTCCATTTGAACCAGTTACATACAACGGTGTAACGTATGTGATTGGACAATCAAATAATGCACTTATTTTCCCAGGTCTTGGTCTAGGAACAATTGTCGTACGTGCAAGCGTCATGACGGATGGCATGTTCGCAGCAGCTGCTGAAGCAGTTGCAAGTATGGTGGATACAAGTCAGCCAGGAGCACCTATTTTACCAGAAGTTGAAGAGTTACGTAATATCTCGGAAATGGTAGCAATTGAAGTAGCGAAAGTTGCTGTTGCAGAAGGTGTTGCTAGAGAGAACTTAAGTGATAACGATATCAAGATTGCAGTGAAAGAAGCAATCTGGGAGCCTGAGTATCGCCAAATAAAAGCGGTAGAAAAGGTTAGAATATAGAAATAAAGCCCGTTTATAAATATAAGCGGGCTTTCACTTTTATTATTGAAAAAAGAATATAGGAAGTGGCACCTTTGAATTGGAATCAATTATGGAAGAAAGACATATCCCTTTTAATTATATTAATGGTTGTTGTTCCGATTGCTGGAGAGCTTAATTTTCATCCTTTTAATGATACGTTTCGCGTTAGCTTTGGTACGCCGGTATTCTTCTTTTTATTACTATTTTTAAGAAGAATACCAGCAGGAGTTGCAGGTATTGTTGTTGGTATATGTGTAGTCTTATTCCGCGTATGTCTTGACTGGGTCATGCAAGGTTCATTTCATATGACAGAATCATTTTATTTGCGCTATCCTGTGTTTTTTTATTATTTTATTTATGGAAGTCTTTTTTCACTCTGTAGGGTGAATAAGTTTCATCAGAGACCAATTATTATTGGATGTCTTGGAATTTCAATTGAAATTGTTGCAAGTATGTCGGAACTTGCGTTTTATCACATGTTAGTACTAGGTACAACAATAACAATTTCTGAAGTAAATAAACTCATCATTATTGCTATTTTTCGTAGCTTTTTTGCACTTGGCTTTTTAAATATGATGAATTTATATGAAACGAAATTAAAAGAATCACAAGTGCGAAAAGAAAATGAAAAAATGTTAATGCACTTATCCAATTTATATGTAGAATCTGTTCATTTGAAAAAAACGTTACAAAATGCAGAATTAATTACACAAGAAGCGTATCAATTATATCGGAATTTACAAGTAAGCGATCATTCGAATGGTAAAACAGCATTGAAAATAGCAGGAGAAGTGCATGAAATAAAAAAAGATAATCAAAGGATTTTTGCAGGATTATCTAAACTGTTATTAGATAAAAATGTGGCTGAGTACGTAGAAGGTCATGAGCTTACAGAAATGATTGTAAGAATAAATGAAAAGTATGCTGAAATGCTAGGGAAAGATATACGTTTCTCTAAACATATAGAAGGCGAGCATCCTGCATATCACGTGTATACAGTGCTATCAATTTTTAATAACTTAGTTGCGAATGCAGTTGAAGCAATTGATGATAGAGGCCTCATTCGTATTAAGTTATATAAACGAGAGCAACATGTAATCTTTGAAGTAATTGACGATGGCCCTGGTATTGCGCAAAAGTATAAGAAATTAGTATTTAAGCCCGGGTTTACTTCAAAGTATGATCAAACAGGAACACCGTCCACAGGTATTGGACTTTCTTACATATATGAAATGGTAACAGAGCTCGGCGGAGAAGTAAGGTTAGAAGACAATGAAAATGGGAACGGGTGTAAGTTTATCGTTTGTTTACCGGAGTGCAGTTTAAAGCGGGAAGGGGAATAGGTTTGTTTTATTATATTGTAGATGATGATGAAGTTTTCCGTTCGATGCTTTCGCAAATTATTGAGGATGGCGATCTTGGGGAAGTAATTGGAGAATCGGAAGATGGAGCTTTTGTTGAAGCAGAACAGCTAAATTATAAAAAAGTGGATATTTTATTTATTGATTTACTCATGCCGATGAGAGACGGTATTGAAACAGTTCGTCATATAGCGTCTTCATTTACTGGGAAAATTATTATGATTTCTCAAGTTGAATCGAAACAGCTCATTGGTGAGGCATATACACTTGGTGTAGAATATTATATTACAAAACCACTAAACAAAATAGAAGTAGTATCTGTTGTACGAAAAGTGATAGAGCGTATTCGTTTGGAACGCTCTATATATGACATTCAAAAATCATTAAATAGTGTGTTTCAGTGGGAAAAGCCTCAAATGCGTAGTGAAACAGTGCAAGAAGAGAAAAAGATATCAGATTCAGGACGCTTCTTACTAGCAGAACTCGGTATTGCGGGAGAGAACGGAAGTAAAGATTTACTTAGTATGCTGGAATATTTATATGGACAAGAAAAGGCGCAAACATTTGAATTTGGATTTCCTGCGTTAAAAGATATTTTCCACCAAATTACACTGAAAAAATTAGGGGAACTAGCTTCAGATGCAGATATAGAGAAGGAGAAAAAAGCATCTGAACAACGTGTAAGAAGAGCGATTTATCAATCATTGAATCATTTAGCTTCCCTTGGATTAACAGACTTTTCAAATCCGAAATTTGAAAGTTATGCTCCGAAGTTTTTTGATTTCACTGTAGTTAGAAAACGGATGACAGAAATGACAAAGGATGGGGTAGCGACTTCTGGACATATACGAATTAATACGAAAAAATTTATTCAAGTGTTGTATTTTGAAGCGAAACGGTTGATGGAGATAGAGTGAAAAAATACGATATAGGGTATGATTAGTAACAAACCAAATCTTACATAGATTTGGTTTGTTTTATGTCGAAAAGTATTTTTGGAATAAATGAACAATTTGTGAAAAATGCTATTGAATTTGATAATAGGAATAGATTAATATATTTATGAGTTTCCAATAAAATGCAAAGGAAGGAGTCAATAAAAGAGACGCTTGTATTTGAAAAAAGAAAGGGGATAAGTAGTTGGGAGGAAAATATAAGCAGTTTAAAAACGGTTTAACAGTTTGTATGATTGCTATTTTATGTTTACAGTTACCAGGTTTTTATGTAAAAGCAAATGGGGAAGAAACAATTAAAGAAGACAGAAAATTTGAAATCAAAAGCGTACAAGAGGCTGGTAAGAGTAATAACCCAGACATTTCAGTATCCACATTAGATGATAATGTGAAAGCAGAACAGCTAGCGAAAAAACTCATTGGTGACGGAGTGGAAATTCGAAATGTGAAATATAAAGGTGCAAATCAAGCAGCCGGCACAGTGCAAGCGAAGCAAAATATTTTTGGAATTGAAGATGGCGTTATATTAAGTACAGGTAATGCGAAAGGTATTATAGGACCTAATAAGTATAAAAGTTATACACAGATTAATAATCAACCTGGTGATAGTGATTTAGAGCAATTATTGTGGGGTGGGACAAAAACATTCGATGCGAGTATTCTCGAATTTGAGTTTAAGCCATCGAAAGAAATAATGAATATGCAGTATATGCTTGCTTCTGATGAGTATGAGGAATTTTCTACTTATCCTGATATTGTTGGGGTGTTTGTAAATGGCAGAAATATAGCCTATGCACCGAATACATCATCGGTTGTATCAACATCAACAATTAATAGGTGGAATAGTAGCCACTATGTTTCAAATACAAATGGATTTAAAAATACGGAAATGGATGGAATGACTAAAGTATTAGATGCTAGTTCTAGCGTGAAAGCAAATGATTGGAATAAGATTAAATTAGCAATTGCTGATGGGAAAGATACTGGTGTAGATTCGAATGTACTTGTTAAGCCGATTACATTTGAAGATATACCCTCCCCAGTAGAGTATGATAGGATTTATATTGATAGATGGCATGTTGAAGATATAAGTTCTGATAAAGCAAAAGTAAAAATGCATTTTCTAAGAAGTGGTAATAAAAATACAGAGTACGCTGTAGATTGGAATTTAATTCTACCTAAGGGATTGAATAGTCCGGTAGAAGTTAAAGATAAAGGGAGGGTCATTTTTGTAAAAGGTGAATCTGAAAAAGAGATGGAAATAGAAATAAATAAAGAAGATAGGGATCTACAATTAACTTTAATCGGGAAAAAAGATGGTGCAATAATTTGGCAAAATACAATTGGAGTGTTCTTGAAAGAATTGTCAATAACTCCTCAACGAATGAAATTAAAAATTGGGGAAGAGCAAACGTATAAAGTAATGGCTAAGTATCAAGATGGTGAAAAAGATATTACAGAGAAAGTTAAAATGGTAGTTGAGAATGAAGGAATTGCAAAACTTAATTCAGGAAATAAAATAACAGCAAATCGTGCTGGAGTTACAGGTATACGAGCAGAGTATGGTGATATGACTGGTTGGGGAACTATAGAGGTTGAAAAAACATTAACGGATATTGAACTAGAAAGAGAAAACTTTGAAATGTTTGATAAAGAAACAAGGTATATTTCTGGATACGCAATTTATGATGGTGGATTAATGGAAAGAATGAGGGGGAAGATAAAGTTAATAAGCTCAGATGAAGATGTTGTGCGAATAATCGAGGACAACCGCTTTCAAGCTGTGAGCGAAGGGAAAGCAGTTATCACTGTAGAGTACGGTGGTATTACAAAAAAAGTAAATGTAACAGTGGGAAAATCGAATCGTAAATTAAAAGAAATTAATGTTTATCCTAGTATTAATCCGGTAGTAATAGAAGGAGAAAGTAATCCTTTTACTGTTGTATCATCGTATGATGACGGATACTCTGAAGATATTACAAGATTATCTAAAATAGTGTTTGCTAATACAGAGGTTGCTGAATTAAGTAATGATTCAATGTATGTGAAAGGAAAAAAAGAAGGGGAAACAAAGGTTAAAGTAACTTATGAAGGGCTAACGATAGAGGGGATAGTAACGGTAGAAAAACAGTTGAAAGAGGTAGTAACCAATAAAAATCAACTTACATTAAAAGAAGGCGCAAAAGATAACATTGTAGTAAAAGCAAAATATGATAATAGTGAAAAAGATGTTACAGATCAATCGAGTTTTCGGATAAATGATGATAAGATAGCCGAAATTGGAAGTGACGGAAAAATTAAAGGGATTAAACAGGGACAAACAACTCTGATTATTAAGTACAAGGAGCGCGAGATACGTGTTCCAATATACGTTGAAAACGGTCTGAAAGACATTGAACTTGAAACGTCAAATTTAACATTACCTATTAACGGTACGAAAAAGTTACAAGTAACAGGAATTTATGAGGAGGATTACCGTTCATCAATTAATAATGAAGCGACATTCTCTAGTAACAACGATAATGTGAAAGTTGATAAGTTCGGAAATATTGTAGCGCAAAAAGAAGGAGAATCTATTATTACAGTATCTGTAAGAGATATGAAAAAGGAAGTGAAAGTAAAAGTAGAGAATCCACTTGTTGCATTACAAGTTGGTACGGAGAAAATTGCATTAAAAACGAAAGAAGCATATGAATTAAAAGTTACAGGTTTATATGAAGATGGTTCGCTAAAAGATGTTACGAAAAGTGTGAATTTTAAGTCTTCTAATGCATCTGTAGTAGAAGTAGATGCTTCTGGGAAGTTAGTAGCTCAAGATAAAAAAGGAACGGCAACTGTTACGATAACGAAAGATAAACAAAGTTTGAATATTCCTGTTGAAGTAACAGAGAAAGAGACTGGTTTATTACTAGAAGTACAAGATGGAAATGGACGCGGAATGGATAATGTTAGCGTCGTTTTAGAAGACTCAAAAAAGAAAACACAAAAATTAATAACAGGTAGTAATGGTACTTTGTCGTTAAAACCACAAGAAGGTGCTTATAAAGTATACGTTTATAAAAAAGGCTATAAACCAGTTGCTGTAGACGTAGTTGTAAAGAATGATGAGCGGACGAAGCAAAAAGTCACATTAGAACCTTCGCAGTTATTTGATGGAAAAATGAACGTAACTCAAATGTCGAAAGAAGAAATAGAGAAGGCTGGTATTGATGTCAATCATCCAGATAATCGCCACGTGTATAAGTTTGAACTGCATTTGAAAATAGATAATGAGGATAAAAAAGTTGATTACATTATTAATAATGTAGGTAAAGTTATACAAGGTGATTTAAACGTATCGATCGGTAGTGGTGCAAGTGAGGTTAATGTGTACCCAGTTGTTATTCAAAATGAACGTTTCCAAGAAAAAGAAGCGCCTCCTGCAGTTGGATATATGGTAGTCCCAGGGAAAGTAAGTTGGCTGAAAGAGTTCTTTAAAGTGGAAGTGATGATTCAAAGTTTCGCAGACGAACCATTTGAATTAACGAATACAAATGTATCACTAAATTTACCAGAAGGATTAAGTTTAGCTCCGATTTCCGAAAAACAAAGTGACACAATCCATTTAGGAACGATAGGTGGAAATGAGGTTAAGAAAGCTGAGTGGTATATTCGTGGAGATAAAAAAGGTGAATATCATTTGAATGCTAATTTCTCATCTACACTATATCCGTTTGATGAGCCACTTTCTGCCGGGTTTAAAACAGCTAAGCCAATTGAAGTGTACGGGGAAGACGGAGTGAAGATGCATATTAAAGTAGATAAAAAAGCATATAGAGGTCTTCCGTATGTAGTTAGGGTAGGGATTGAAAATAAATCGCCAAACGTTATTTATGATTTACAAGTAGAGTTAAATGAAGAAGAAAAGAAAAACTTTGTTTATACACCAGGAACAGAGTTGAAGCGAGTTGTAAATTCTATTCCGTCAGGGGAAACGGTATGGCTTGATTATTTATTGCTACCTAAAATTTCAGGAGATTTAAATATTGGAAAATCATTCATTAAAAAGGTTGGAGACGGTATAAACATAGAGACTGTTCTTTCTACAATTGATGAATAATTCGATGCGGTTATCTTTATTTCATTTTGAATGCAAAAGGGGAATACGGGATGAAAAATTGGCTTAAAAAAATAGCTCAATTGAGTATACTGTTTGTACTATTTATAACATTGATATTTGATGGTGCAATAGCGTACGCTGCTAACGAGGTAAATAAAAAAACAAATCAGTTTCATAGTGCAGTTGAGAATACAAATGAGCTTGTATTCAAAGATGTACCACCTTCTTATTGGGCGTATAAAGATATAAAGAGATTAAAAGAGTTGAAGATTGTATCTGGAAAGGGAGATGGGCTGTTTGGTCCAGAAGATCGCTTAACGCGAGAACAATTTTTGTCGATGGTCGTGTTACAGCAAGGATATAAGATTGTAAAAGATCAAGCGACATTTAAAGATGTGCCGAAAAGTAAGTGGTCAAACCAATACATTGAAACTGCAATAAAAGAAGAGATTATTGAAAAGAAGGAATACGGAGATAACTTTAAGCCAGAGCAAGAAATTCCAAGGGAAGAAATGGCGATTATTATCGCAAAGGTTTTAAAGTTAAAAGAGGTAGATGAAGAAATAAAATTTGGAGATAAAGGTGAATTTACGAAAAATCCTAAATTGATAGCTGCATTAGTAAATGCAAAAATCATTTCAGGATATCCTGATGGAACGTTCAAACCGAAACAAACATTGACGAGAGCCGAGTCGACAGCAGTCATCGTTAAATTACTTGATTATGGATATGTATTTGATGATGTACCACCTTCCTACTGGGCGTATAAAGATATAAAGAGATTAAAAGAGTTGAAGATTGTATCTGGTAAAGGGAATGGAATCTTTGGTCCAGAAGATCGATTGACGAGAGAACAATTTTTGTCGATGATCGTGTTACAGCAAGGATATAAGATTATAAAAGATCAAGAGACGTTTAAAGATGTACCGAAAAGTAAGTGGTCAAATCAGTATATCGAAACAGCGATAAAAGAAGGAATTATTGAAAAGAAAGAATATGGAGATAGCTTCAAACCAGAGCAAGAAATCCCGAGGGAAGAAATGGCGATCATTATCGCGAAAGTGTTGAAATTAAAGGAAGTAAATGAAGAAATAAAATTTGGAGATAAAGGTAAATTTACGAAAAATCCTAAATTGATAGCTGCATTAGTAAATGCAAAAATCATTTCAGGGTATCCAGATGGGACGTTTAAACCGAAACAAACGTTAACGAGAGCGGAGTCGACAGCAGTCGTTAGTAAAGTGATTGATTACAAGAAAGATGAGCCAACTACTGGGGATGGAGATACCGGTGGCAGTACGGGTAATGGAGGAGACGGTGAAAAAGCAAGTATCGTATACAAAAAGAACGTATATGAAGTGAAAGAACAATATAAAAACGACATAGAACAAACGCAAACAGATACTTTCACATTCAAAAAAGAAGCAGCAAAATTACAAGAATTGAAAAATGATAATATTTTAATTTTGCCACCAATCCCAAATAACCCACTTGGGGTTGTTATTAAAATCATCTCTATAACGGATGGAAGTGATGGGGAGAAGGTTGTAAAAGCAGTGCAACCAGATGCTAAAGAAGTAATTGAAAAAATAGATGTGAAAGAAAAGGTATCGGTTACGAGAGACAATGCAAAACCCGTTTATTTAGCAGAAGGTGTAACGCTGGAAGAAAAGCAGTCAGCTCCTTTAAATCCTTTTCAACAGAAAATTAATGGGGAGAAAGAAAAAAATCAATACGCTTTACAGGGACCAGAGCATTTTTTACAACGTGCACTTGCTGAGTATGACGCTGATAAAGAAGTATTCAGTATGAATACTGATATTAAAGTAACCGGTAAAGAGTTAGGAATTAATGATGATCTAACCTTTGCACTAAACGGTCAAATGAAAATTAAAGATGTAGATTTTGATGTGGAGTATAAAGATGCAACTAATTTGGACGATTTAAAATTTATTCTTAAAAGTGAGGTTGAGAATAACTTAAAATACACTTTTAATTACTCGCACTGTTTCGGAGGAAAAGTAGCTTGTGATAAAAAAAATGCCGAAACACTAACATTTGAAGAATGGAAAGAAATTATTGATAAAAAAGGTCTCTCACTGAAACCATTTAAGAAAACTTTGTTTATGGTTCACGTGCCGAACCCTACTATTCCAGCTTTAGGTTTAATGGTAGAAGGTTCGATTATAGTTAAAGCAGATTTATCAATAGGTGTAGAAATAGATGTGAAGCAAACAGATTCGTATAGAACGGGAATTGAAAACGGTAAAATTGTAGATGAACATAAGCGAATTGGTCCTAACCTTAATTTTAAAGGGGAAGCAAAAATTGAGGGGAAAGCAGGTGCTGAAATTAGAGGTGGTTTAACACTTGCGAATATAATTTTAATAGGGGCTAATTTAGAAGGTGGATTGAAATTAGAAGCGTTGGCAAGAGCGTCGTGGGGCATAAAAGACGTTAACTCTAATAATTTGAATACGCTTGAAAGTATTTGCGCAAAAGGAGCACTTGGATATTATGTTCAAGCAGGTTTAGAGGCGAGTATAATTCATGCTGACATTTTTTCTATCAAGAAATCGTTAATAGATATAAATGAAGAGATCAAGAAAATAAGTAATTGTGAAAAGTATGATTTACAATCAGCGCAAGATTATTTATTACTTGAAGAGGGAGAAGAAACAAATTTAAAAGTAGTAAAAAGAATCTTTGATGAAGATCAATTAACGATGAAAGTAGAGAAAGTATCGAAGGATCAGGAAATACGAGTATCAAGTAAAAATACAGATGTAGTAGAAGCAAAACGAAAAGATGCCAATGATTTTTCAGTTCATACAAAATCAGGTGCAAAAGAAAAACAGAAAGTAGACCTATTATTTGAGTTAGTGGAAGATGGGAAAGTACTTTCAGAAATAAAAGTTCCGGTCTATATTGTGAAGCCAACAAAGCTACAAGTAGATCCTGAAAAAACATTTGTGATGAAAAAGCAAAAAGAACAATTGCAAGTACGTTTAGCGATACCTGTGCCGGTAGAAGTAATTGAGCAACGTGAAGTATTAGGATTGCCGATTGAGCAGTACCGCTATAAAAAAGTAACACAACCAAGCCTACTTACTTTCAAAAGTTCAAAAGATTTCGTTATCGTGAATGAACTCGGAGAAGTGACAGTAAAGGATGATGCGAAAATCGGAGATACGACTGAAATTAATGTCGCTTATAAAGGGTTGACAGGTAAGGTGAGTGCTCAAGTTTCGGGAAGTGAGGAAGATAAGCAAGCGCTATCAGGTTTATCTTTACCAAGTGCTCAGCAATTAATATTAGATGCGGAACAACACGCAAATAACATTTTACAAGCGGCAGTAAAATCGCCGGAAGAAGAAAAATTTGAAGATTTACAAAAGCAAATGAAAAAGTTTTATGAGCCGAAATTTACAGGGAAGCAATTTGAAAAAGCTTATAAGTATAATAGACAGTGGATATTAAATCCATATTATTTATATCCTGTAACGAATGTTTATAATACAGAGGCAATGAAAACATTCACAAGTGTAAGTGAAACACCATCAACGTTAAGTGTGAAAGTAAGCGTACCAGTTTTAGGAGAGCAAGGTGAATCATTTACGTATACGTATAATTTAGTGAAAAAAGATGGATCTTGGTATTTAGATGATATCAATTCATGAAAAGACAAGCACCTTTCGTTATATAGCGAAAGATGCTTATTTTTGTTTTTCGTATGTACGACTTTACTTAATGGAGTATACATGTACAATATTGATAGAATGAAATGAGTGACGTAAGGAGGTGCACCATTGAGTTTTTATATAAATAAATCAATTATAAAAGAAGTATGCGGAGAAACCTCCTATAAAAGAGGAGAAGCTTATTATAAATCAAATAAAGTAATCGTGAATTACTATGATGAAACGAAAGAAATTTGTGAGGCGACAGTAAAAGGGAACGAGGATTTTCGTGTTACAGTAGAAAAAGCTAAGAAAGGTGATGTTGTTGCGAGATGTAGTTGTCCTTCATTAGCGTCTTTTCAAACGTACTGTCAACATGTTGCAGCCGTACTAATACAAATAAATTATAACCAGCAAACGGGTGGAATGGGCTCTGTTAGTAGCAGAAATGACCAATTAACAAACGGGATGTTTCAGTTATTTGCAGACAAACCACTGAGGCCAAAAAGTAAACAACATCGGTTTGATACACGTGAAATATTAGATGTTGCGTTTATATGTTCACCAGTAGCGAAGAAAAGCGGTGGGGCTCTTCTTGGAATTCAGTTAAAACTTGCGAAAACATATTTTATAAATCATATTAGAGAATTTCTTTCTAAAGTAGAGAAGAGAGAGGCTTTTCATTGTTCCAATGAATTTACATATACGCCAGATGTACACAGTTTTAAACAAGAAACAGACGCGATTATACAACAACTTATTAAAATATATCATAACGAAAAAATGTATGAAGATGCACTAGAAGTACATGCGAAACAAGATGAAAGTATGATATTTATACCGCCAGCTTCATGGAATGATATGCTCTCTGCACTTTCTAGAGCCGAGTATGTACAGTTGAAACAAAATGAGCAACTGTTCCAAGGATTACACATTTCAAAAGGGTTATTGCCATTACATTTTGAGTTTACGAAAGGGAATAATGGCGGGTTTACCCTTCATATAGACGGTCTAAATCGTGTTCGAGTTATGGAGATGTATAACAACGCTCTTTACGATGGGAAATTATATCATTTACCTATGGAAGATTGTATGCGACTTATTGAATTGCAAAAGATGATGAGTCGCTCAAATAGCAATCAGTTTTATATTCCTGAAAATAAGATGGAACATTTCGTAGCGAAAGTTGTGCCTGGATTAATGAAACTTGGAACAGTGCGCATTGATGAAGTCATATCCGATCGTGTTGAAACGCCGTCGTTAAAAGCAAAGCTATATTTAGATCGAGTGAAAAATCGTTTGCTAGCAGGTCTTGAATTTCATTATGGAAACGTCGTGATTAATCCGCTAGAAGAAGACGGGCAACCTTCTGTTTTTAATCGTGATGAGAAAAAGGAAAAAGAGATTTTAGACATTATGAGTGAAAGTGCCTTTGCGAAAACAGAAGGCGGTTACTTTATGCATAATGAAGAAGCTGAGTATAACTTTTTATATCACATTGTTCCAACGTTAAAAGGTTTAGTTGATATTTACGCGACAACAGCAATCAAATTACGCATTCATAAAGGGGATACAGCGCCACTTATTAGAGTGAGAAGGAAAGAAAGAATTGATTGGTTGTCATTTCGTTTTGATATAAAAGGAATACCCGAAGCTGAAATTAAAGGTGTATTAGCGGCTCTTGAAGAAAAACGGAAATATTATCGGCTTGCGAATGGTTCTTTATTATCACTAGAGAGCAAAGAGTTTAATGAAATTAATCAGTTTGTAAAAGAATCAGGTATTCGAAAAGAATTTTTACATGGGGAAGAAGTGAATGTTCCGCTTATTCGGAGTGTAAAATGGATGAATGGACTACATGAAGGTAATGTTTTAAGTTTAGATGAGTCTGTTCAAGATTTAGTTGAAAGCATTCAAAATCCGAAAAAGTTAAAGTTTACAGTACCGCCAACTTTACATGCTGTAATGAGAGAGTATCAAGTATACGGGTTCGAATGGATGAAAACACTCGCCTATTACCGTTTTGGCGGTATTTTAGCAGACGATATGGGACTTGGAAAAACGCTGCAAAGTATTGCTTATATAGATTCTGTTTTGCCTGAAATTCGGGAGAAGAAGCTGCCTATATTAGTCGTTTCACCGTCCTCGCTCGTTTATAATTGGTTTAGTGAATTGAAAAAATTCACCCCACATATTAGAGCGGTTATTGCAGATGGAAATCAAACAGAACGACGAAAAATCTTAAAAGACGTAGCGGAATTTGATGTCGTCATTACGTCATATCCATTACTGAGAAGAGATGTAAGGTCATATGCGAGGCCATTTCATACACTATTTCTTGATGAAGCACAGGCGTTTAAAAATCCTACAACACAAACTGCAAGAGCAGTGAAAACAATTCAAGCTGAATATCGTTTTGGACTAACGGGAACGCCTGTCGAAAATTCATTAGAAGAGCTATGGTCTATCTTTCATGTCGTATTTCCAGAATTATTACCAGGAAGAAAAGAATTCGGTGATTTAAGGCGTGAAGATATTGCGAAGCGCGTAAAACCGTTCGTATTAAGACGATTAAAAGAAGATGTATTACAAGAGCTTCCAGATAAAATAGAGCACTTACAGTCATCGGAGTTATTACCGGATCAAAAGAGACTATATGCTGCTTACTTAGCGAAATTAAGGGAAGAAACATTAAAGCATTTAGACAAAGATACGTTACGTAAAAATAAAATTAGAATTTTAGCTGGCTTAACGAGATTAAGACAAATATGTAATCATCCTGCTTTATTCGTTGATGATTACAAAGGGAGTTCAGCTAAATTCGAGCAACTGTTAGACATACTAGAGGAATGTAGAAGCACTGGTAAGAGAATTTTAATCTTTTCTCAATTTACGAAGATGCTGTCCATTATTGGTCGTGAATTAAATCGTCAAGCAATTCCATACTTTTATTTAGACGGGAATACACCTTCGCAAGAACGTGTAGAACTATGTAATCGGTTTAACGAAGGAGAAGGAGACCTATTCCTCATTTCTTTAAAAGCTGGTGGTACAGGTCTTAACTTAACAGGCGCTGATACGGTTATATTATACGATTTATGGTGGAATCCAGCTGTTGAACAACAAGCAGCAGATCGGGCATATCGAATGGGGCAAAAAAATACAGTACAAGTTATTAAATTAGTAGCACACGGAACCATTGAGGAAAAAATGCATGAACTACAAGAGAGTAAGAAACATTTAATCGCTGAAGTGATTGAGCCAGGAGAAGAGAAATTATCATCCATCACGGAGGAAGAAATTCGAGATATTTTAATGATCTAATAAAAAAAGCTATGCCTTCAAATGTATGAGGGTATAGCTTTTTTGTTGTAATAATTATATTTTGTTTTGTACAAAGTAAAGAAATCAAATGTTATTTCAATTATTTCTTTGTACCTTTACTTTTGTATGGCTTTGCAGCTTTCTTTTTCTTTGCACTTGATTGCCAACGGTTCCATCCTTTACTTCCTGTACCTTGTCCTACACCTTTTTTCGGTGTTGCCTTCGTTTTACTCATATAATCACTCCGTTATATAAAAATCTTATTTGATAATAGTCAATGATTTAGAAAATACTCTTTATAAATGACTATGTTTGTTTTAAGTAAAAACAAACTGCTTGAATGCTATAGTATATCATGAATTTGCAAGTAAACTGAAAGGAATTACAAAGAAAATGAAAATAATACGAAATACTGCGGATTCTATATTTCGGACGATTACATTAATTGTTGTATATATGTTAGTTTCTGTTAGTGAAACGTTTTTTGGAATGCCCAGACAAAAGAAGTAAAGAAGGTATATTGGAAACAATCAATAAAGACGTAAAATAAAGAATTGAAAAATATTTTAAAACTTTTTGTTGACTTTATTTATTTTTTGTATAGAATAATCATTAATAAAATGTTTCAGAGATGTGACAACAAAACGACTATGAAAGGACGAGTAGTAGTAGGACGTAGTCTAAGCGAGTCAGGGGTGGTGTGAGCCTGATACGAAGCCTATTATGAAGAACCTCCTGGAGTTGCTAACCGAAATCCTTGACAGGAAAGTAGACTTAGCCGGGAACTTCGCCGTTACAAGAAGAACAGTATCGAGATACTTCATCTCCGTATTGTATAAGTGAGCAACCTCTGTTGCTAATTTGGGTGGTACCGCGGAACCAAAGCCTTTCGTCCCAGTTTTTTGGGAAAGAAGGGCTTTTTTTGTTGGCTTCTTTTCACAACATCCAAACATTTTAGGAGGAAACCACCATGTATCAATCATTAATGACAGTAAGAGAGACTCAAATCGCAATTAAGGAAGTTAAAACATTTTTTGAGGATCAATTAGCAAAACGACTTGAATTATTCCGTGTATCTGCACCATTATTCGTAACGAAAAAATCAGGACTAAACGATCATCTAAACGGTGTAGAACGTCCAATTGAATTTGATATGTTACACTCAGGAGAAGAATTAGAAATTGTACACTCACTAGCGAAGTGGAAACGATTTGCACTGCATGAATATGGATATGAAGCTGGTGAAGGGTTATATACAAACATGAACGCGATTCGTCGTGATGAAGAACTTGATGCAACACATTCTATTTACGTTGACCAATGGGATTGGGAAAAAATCGTTCAAAAAGAATGGCGTACTGTAGATTACTTACAAAAAACAGTACTAACAATTTATGGAATATTCAAAGATTTAGAAGACCACTTATTTGAAAAATATCCGTTCCTTGGGAAGTATTTACCAGAAGAAATTGTGTTTGTTACTTCTCAAGAACTAGAAGATAAATATCCAGAATTAACACCGAAAGATCGTGAACATGCAATTGCGAAAGAGCACGGTGCAGTCTTCATTATCGGAATTGGTGATGCACTTCGTTCAGGTGAAAAGCATGATGGACGCGCAGCTGATTATGATGATTGGAAATTAAACGGTGACATCTTATTCTGGCACCCAGTACTACAATCTTCATTTGAATTATCATCAATGGGAATTCGTGTTGATAGTAAATCACTTGATGAGCAGTTAACGAAAACAGGTGAAGACTTCAAACGTGAGTACGATTTCCATAAAGGTATTTTAGAAGACGTACTACCATTAACAATTGGCGGTGGTATCGGACAATCAAGAATGTGCATGTACTTCTTACGTAAAGCACATATCGGTGAAGTTCAATCTTCTGTATGGCCTGATGATTTACGTGAAGCTTGCAAGAAAGAAAACATTCATCTGTTTTAATAGAAGAGAGAGAATAACTCAAAGAGTTATTCTCTCTTTTTTATTGTGTAAACGAGTGGTTTACAGCGGATTTTACTAATAGTTTCTTTCTTTTTCATCTCCTATTATGTCATAATTTTTTAAAAGAGGGGGACGTTATGAGCTTAGGAGAGCAGTTAAAAAAACTACGAGAGTCAAAGGGATTTTCACAAGAAGATGTTGCTAAAAAGATTGGTGTGACAAGGCAAGCAATATATAGATGGGAAAATAATAAAAGTTATCCTGATATTGATAATTTAATTTTGCTTAGCGAAATTATAATGTTACGCTCGATGCGTTAATAAAAGGGAATCAAAACATGAAAGAAAAAATACATATTGATGAAGATGATGAGGATTTTGAGAAAGAGAACGAATTTGGTTTTTATATTGGATTTGGTTTGTTAATTATGAGTGCTTTCGTTGAATATGAAAAAATACAGGTGGTTGTATTAGGCGTTGCATTATTCATGATGGTATTTTACTCGGATGTGAAGAAAGTTATTTTGAATGAATATAGATCGTTTTTTCATAGGAAAGAGCGATAAGTTATAAAATGAGAAGAGTCAGTTATATTTCCTTGAAAAAGGTAAAGCGAATAATTAAATTATTTCATAATGATTTTTTGGATGTTAGTGATATGTTAAAGAACTGTTTGGATAGAGTCTTGAAATCTATGTGTAAAATGAAAATATATTTTTAAAAACTCAAACAAGCATAACCACGTTCTGGAGTGAGGACGTGGTTAAAAATATAGTAGTTTCCTTTATAATACATCACTTACTTGTTACCGAGTTCTTCCGCTAAACCGATTAAAATCCCTTCGGTTCCACGAATGTAGCAGAGACGGTAAGAGTTCTCGTATTGAACTACTTCACCAACGAGTTGAGCACCATGCTTAGTAGTAAGCCTAGATACCATTTCATCAATGTCTTCAACGGTGAACATGACGCGCAAATAACCGAGGGCATTGACAGGAGCTGTCCGGTGATCTCCTATAGCGGGCGGGGTAAGAAATCGCGAAAGTTCAATTCGGCTATGGCCATCTGGAGTCACCATCATAGCAATCTCTACGCACTGCGAACCGAGTCCGGTTACGCGACCAGCCCATTCCCCCTCTACAGTGGCGCGCCCTTCGAGTTTTAACCCAATCTCCTCGAAGAAAGAGATTGCATGATCAAGGGATTCTACAACGATGCTAACATTGTCCATTCTGAGTAATTTATTTTTTGACATTGTCTTTATCTCCTTATATGTAAAAGTGTATTATCTAATCATCATCTTCATTATACTATTAAAAAGTTACAAATTCCTTTCAAACAAAAACACCTTGTCACAGTTTAGGAAAATGTGACAAGGTGTTTTTAAGTATGTCATATAGTATCTTGTTAACAAACAATACCGAGACTTCCTTGCAAAAATATTTCTATCCTGTACGGCATTAAATGATCCGATTGTTGTATAGAATTAATTGTATTTTTTTAATGACACATAAATTTCTTGTCACTTTATATAATGCAAACAGCTTTCTATTTTTAATAGGAAGGAAATAGATTCATATAATTTGTTTTAAGTAGTACCGCTGGAAATTAACTCATTTGTACTAAAGGCACAATTTTCGCCATAAATGATTGATGCAGTGCCTCAACACCTGTCACTAAATGAAGGCGGTCAATAACGACAGACACTTTAATTTCTGATGTACTTACCATTTTAATATGAATATCTTCTTCTTTTAAAGTAGTGAACATATTCGCAGCAACACCTGGATTAGAGACCATACCAGATCCTACAATTGATACTTTTGCTAAATGATTTTCATATTCTACTGCTTCATAGTGAAGTGCCTCTTGATTTTGTTCCAATACTTCTAATGTTTCTCTTAAATCATTAGAATGGATGGAGAAGGAGAGATGAACAGTTCCTTCATTAGTAATACTTTGAATGATGATATCTACATTAATATGTGCCGCTGCTAATGTAGAGAAAATAGTTGAAAGTGAACCTTGTTCTAATCCTTTCACTGTGATGCGTGTAATATTATCTTCAAATGCAATACCTTTAACGATTGATTGTTGTTCCATGTTACATTCTCCTTTTACAATTGTTCCGTTTTCTTGTTCCATACTTGAGCGAACTTCTAAAATGACATTATGATTTTTAGCAAACTCAACAGCACGCGGGTGTAATACACCAGCACCGAGGTTTGCAAGTTCTAACATTTCGTCATAAGAAATTTCATCTAATTTATAAGCATCTTTTACAACTCGTGGATCCGTCGTATATACGCCAGTCACATCTGTGTAAATATCACATTTTTTTGCGTTTAGTGCAGCAGCTAATGCGACAGCAGTTGTATCAGAACCACCTCGTCCAAGCGTTGTAATTTCAAGATCTTCACTGACTCCTTGGAAACCAGCTACAATAACAATCGTGCCTTTAGTAAGATAAGACTGAATTCGATCCGTATTAATTTCAGTAATCCGTGCACTACTATGTACAGATTCTGTCGTAATACCAGCTTGCCATCCTGTTAATGAAATCGCGTTATACCCTTTTGCTTGCAGTGCCATCGTTAATAATGAAATAGTTACTTGCTCTCCTGTCGATAGAAGCATATCCATTTCACGTTTACTTGGATTTTCTGTAATTGCGTTAGCAAGTGCTACAAGTTCATCAGTACTTTTTCCCATTGCTGAAACGACAGAGACGATACTATGTCCTCGCTCATATTCTTCAATAATTAAATTTGCTACATGTTGAATACGCTCAACACTTCCGACAGAAGTGCCACCAAATTTTTGTACAATCGTTTCCATTACAAATTCCTTCTTTCATCCATTTTTAAGAATAGATTAGGACATATATAAATCCCAATATTCCTGTAGTTACCAGAGAAAAACAAAAAACACCATCTCAAATAAGTGAGGATGGTGCTGTTACAGGAAAAGGGAAACAGAAAACGGAGCTAATAAAAAAACCGCCAAAAAAGGAATACCATGAAAATGATATCTCTTTTTTGTAGATAGCTCTTCATACATACGCGTCTGTACATATGACAGTTCTGTTTCTATTCGAAAACAGCCCCAATCGATACATACAGAGAAATATATCGATTTCGGCAATACTTCCTTTCATCTAATTTCATAGACATCTCTGTGTCTCCATTAGAATACTCATAAGTATCGCAACCTCTATCTCACGTTTTAGGCGAGAGTGTTTGATTTATGAAGTTGTTGGTAACATTTGTTTTATAATAATTTAAATTTTTCGAGGAATCAAGTGTTTTATATATATTTTAAAAATTCTATTTTTTACAAGGAAGTTTGTGAAAAATGTAGCAAAATAAATTTATTACATGTACATTAAAATTATAGTTCATTGGAGGTGGAAGAATGAAGAGGAAAAAGCCTATTTATGTTTCAGCAGAAATGAACACAACGATGGAGAAATTATGGGAATATACGCAAGAACCACATATACATACAGAATGGGATGCCCGCTTTACTGAAATTTCATATTTAGAGAAAAAAGAAGGAGAACCACAGAAATTTCTATATAAAACAAAAATCGGATTTGGACTTGAAATAGCTGGGGAAGGGGAATCGATAGGTGAAATAAGAAAAGAAACGGGTGAAAGAATTTCTTCTTTAAAGTTTTGGACGGATAATACATTATCTCTTATTCAAATAGGGCGTGGTTATTGGAAGTATACACCGTGTAAAGAACACATTCATTTTGAGACACAATATGATTATGATACGAGGTTTGGTCGTATAGGGAATGTAATAGATTTCTATATGTTTCGGCCGTTATTAGGCTGGGCGACTGCTTGGAGTTTTGATGCTTTAAAATTATGGTTAGAAAAGGGACTTCATCCTAGCTTGCTCATTAGAAGAACAGTGACGTATTGGCTCGTATGTTTTTTATTTGCTTTCGTATGGATGTATCAAGGAATAGTACCGAAACTAGTGTTTACTCATTCAGAAGAAGTAAAAATGCTATCGGTGATGGTTGGTTCAACTGAACATAGTGTTTTTGTACTTAAAATAATTGGATTACTAGAAATTATTTTTGGTGTCCTATGGCTGTTACCATTTCCAAAACGAAAAGTATTTGTCGTACATATTTTTATGTTAATAGCCTTAACGATAGCAGCAGGATTTACGAATATCGCAAGCTTTACAGAGCCGTTTAATCCAATTACGTTAAATCTACTTCTAATTGGATTATCGATTGTCGGTTATATAAATAGTACGAATTTGCCAAGTGCAAAAAATTGCAAGAGGAAGAGAAAGGGATAATGTATGGCTAATATGTATGAAAGATTATTAGGGGATTCTTATAAAAAACTTCATCCGAAATTACAGAAACGTTATGAGATTACAGAAGAAAATAGCTTTATTGGAGAAGGGAAGATGGATGAAATTTACGGTGGTTCTTTTTTCGTAAAATTCATATTAAAAATTGCATCGAAGTTTCGAATGTTTTTCTCTGAGAGAGGTAAGGGAGTGCCATTTACAATACATAATACCGCTGAGCGTGATGAACATGGACATGAACTTGTGCGGTGGAATCGTACTTTTTATTTTCATAATAAGAAAAGGTATTTTAATGCGGTAATGAAACTTGATGAAAATGAAATTGTAGATTATTTTGGTGAACCACATTTACTCGTCTCTACATTGAATTTTCATATTGATGAGTTAGGGGCAATGCATATTTCTTCAAAGAAACAATGGTTTTACATGTTTGGAAGAAAAGTTCCACTACCTAGATTCTTATACGGTGAGGCCGACATTGTAGAAAGTTATGATGAAACACAACAATGCTTTCGAATTCATGTTCAAGTACGCAATCCGTTAATTGGTTCATTATTTTCATATAAGGGAACGTTTGTGGAGAGGAAATAAATAATATGAAAAATATAATAGTTGGATTTGTTTGTTATATTATTTTTTTAATATGTGAGTGGTCAAATATAAACCCAGTGGAAGCAATTATTTTATTATCTATGTTGTTATTTATACCGATGTCATTTAGCATCATTGATAAGAAAACAAGAAATGGATCATATGTATTCTTTTATGAATTTGTATCGTTTTTATATCCAATCGCAGCAATTAGTGCAATGCTAGCTTTCGTAACAAGTCACTATTTCTTTGCGCTATTTTGGTTTGTATATACAGGAATTGTCGCGTTATTTGGTGTGAGTAGATTACTAGAAAGAGGATGGAAACCGTTAGAAGAAACGGCAATCGATAGTGCGTTTATTTATTTGTTTTTAGGTGGCTTCTGGTTTTTCGCCTCAGTAGCAAAGCTTTCCATTATGCACTTTAGTTCTGACATTGTTTTACTCACAGCTGCACACTTTCATTATTCGGCGTTTCTATTGCCGTTATCGGCTGGTTTAATTGGGAGAAAAAGAGAAAAGAGAAGTAAAGTATATGATGTTATTATGTTTGTCATCGTTATTTCACCTCTGACAGTCGCAGTAGGAATTACGTATTCAAGGGTATTTGAATTTTTTGCAGTGTTCCTATATTTATGCGCTATTTATGGTTATGGAATTTATGTTTGGCGTACGAAATTTAATGCTATCAACGCAAAGATTCTTCTGATCATATCGTCTAGTACACTTATGGTAACAATTATGTTTTCACTTATATACTCGTATGGGAATTTGAAACATGTAATGACGATTACAATTGCTCAAATGGTTTGGATTCACGGTGTTGTGAATGGAATTGGAGTAGCGTTACCGGCATTTGTCGGCTGGATGATTGAAAAGAGTGTTCCGAACTATAAATATTACGGGAAACCAATGAGCAGATTAAGAGGAAAGGCGACAGTTGGTGAAGCGTTTTTACATAACAGAAATGTAATAGATAGTAAGGAATACAACGGCTTAGTTGATAAAATGAATGATTTTCATAGTGAGGCATTTGACGTGACGAAGATACCTTTAAGCATTATTCGGTTTTATGAAAATACAAAAGAGTATGAGTTACAATCGCATATTAAATGGACTCGTTCGTTCCGCCTGTTAGCATTTTGTTATGAGAAAATGAGTAAGCGTGTAGGACAAATACATTTAGGAATGGGGGGCAAGTGGGAAACAATGCACGGCGCTATCATAGGGGTAATGGATGAGAAGGATGGAAGGGAGAATGTAAGAGCTTGGTTAAGAAAAAATGAAGCAGGAGCATCTATTTTTGTAGCTCTTTACTCAAAACATACGTATAAGAATGAGACATATATGAATATCGCATTACCTCTACCATATTCGAATATGACGGGGATTTTAAAATTACGTAATGATAATAATAATTTAATTATTACTAGTAAGCTGAGAAGAAATGGTAAGGGAGATGAGGGGATTTATTTACATACTCGTTTCTTTACAGTACGGTTACCGTTAGCAGAGACGTTTATTATTAAAGAGGGCACCAATCAAATGTTAGAAGCTAACCATAAAATGTGGATATTTGGAGTTAAGTTTTTAGAAATTGATTATGAGATTAAGAAAATAGAGGAGAAGTAAGAAAAGCTTGGAGAGATTCCAAGCTTTTTTACGTATGGGTAATTGTCATAGCGACTTGTTTATCTAAGTCTTTGTCCCAAACACGTTGAATTTCAAACGTACCTTTTTCAAAAAATAATGGAAATCTTTCTTTAAACCAATCTTGCATAGGAAGATTTAGTGCTGTATCGATTGGTACCCATAATAATTTGCCTTCAGGAGGATTCGAAAGGAGTTCACCTTCAAATGAATCTGTCCAATAGTTAAATACCATATATCGAACATTTTCTTTCGGATTTACATATTCATCTAATCCCTTAAAGGTTAAAGTTGAAACAAGTAATCCAGTTTCTTCTTTTACTTCTCGTTTAGCAGCTTGAACGATACTTTCTGGAAAATCTACTTTTCCGCCGGGAGCGATGTAACCAGGAAAACCTCGATGATCGGGGCGTTTTATAAGTAAAACTTCATTATTGCGCTGCATCATACACATTGTATAGATGCGGTGTTCGATGTTATGTGAATTTGGCATAATGATGTATTCTCCTTTATATTTTTTGATAATTTTACCATGATATAATGATTTCTTATATAATTAAAAATAGAAGATTAGGAATTTTTAGTTGCTTCGTATAAATTCTATAGTTATTTGAAAAGAGGAGAGGGAAATGCAAGGGGGAATACAAAGAGAAAAGGGTTTAGGGTATGTTGGCAAATTATTATTGCCAGTTAAAGCGTCACCACATTTTAAATTTTTATGGATTGGGCAATTGCTTTCGACTTTAGGTAGTTCGATAACGATGGTTATTTTGCCAGTCGTTGTGTATTCATTAACTGGTTCAACAGTTGTAATGGGAATGACTATGGCAATGTACATGCTTCCTAATATTCTTGCGTTACCGTTTGCGGGATTAGTAGTAGATCGAATGGATCGGGTGAAAGTAATGTTATTTACAGATATAGTTCGCTGCATATTAATGCTATTACTTGCAACACTTATATTTATGGATGTATTAACAATTCCACTTCTATATGTACTTGTAGCATTATATGGACTTATGGAAGGCATATTTCAGCCAGCGTATGCGGCTGTAAGAGCGAAAGTATTTGTACCAGAAATTCGCAATGCAGCTAATGCATTAACGCAAATGAGTAATCAAGGTATACGACTAATTGGACCAGCTCTTGGAGGATTAATCGTTTCAGTTGCATCTGCTGGAATAGGGTTTGGACTAGATGCAGTAACGTATTTGTTATCATTTTTTTGTTTATTATTTTTAAGAGAAATAAAGTTTAAAAAAGTAAAATCTATTGAAAAGAAAAAAGTCGATTATAAACAAGAGTTTATGGAAGGTGTTTTTGTTTTAAAAAGTCATCCGTGGCTATGGATTACAATTTTAGTCTTTTCTTTCATCAATATTTGTTATGCAGGAATTATCGTCGTATTAATTCCATGGTTATTTAATGTTCATCATCATTTTGAAGCATATGTGTATGGATTAGGCATGGCCTCCTCTGGTGTTGGAGCTGTAGTTGCTGCTCTAATATTTGGCGGGAGAGAACGGTGGTATAAGCGGGGAGTACTTGCCTATGGTGGTGTTTTAATAAGTGGTTGTGCGCTTTTAATAATGCCGTTCATTACTTGGGCACCTGTTTTAATTATATTAATGGCAATTGAAGGGTTCGGTATGATGATATTTGGACTCATTTGGGAGACGAGTTTACAAGAGCTTGTGCCAGAAGAAGCATTTGGAAGAGTGGCAAGCCTTGATATGTTAGGTTCATTTGCTTTATTGCCACTAGGTTATGTAGTTGTAGGGTGGTTAGCTACTGTCATAGGTGGCGAGATAACGATTATAACACTAGCTATTTTAGTACTTGTAACAATTGGAGTAGCATTATGTGTGCCGAGTATTCGAAGATTTGATTGATGATATAAGGGAAGGTGGGAACGACTTATATGCTTATAGAAAATTTGAACGATATAGTCGCAAAGGAATGGGACAACCAATATACTTTGCAGGAAAAGGTCTTTGAAGCAAAAAATTTCACAGTCTATATTGCTACCCAAAGAGAAAATAAGCTAGCATATAATCAACTAGTATTAATAAAACATTTTTGTAACGAAAAGCCTTCCGTGCATATTTGGTATAAGAAAATTAGCACCGATGCAACAAAACTGGACATCACAAAAGAAGTGACAGAAGCCATTCAAACTGGTTTTGTAAATGAAGAGTAAGCCCTAATTAAATTAGGGCTTACTCTTCATTAAATACAAATGTTTGCTTCATTTTTTTACTTTCATTTACTGGATGGCCGTTGTAAGAAAAGTTCTTTTCTTCCCAAGTAATCACAACTTTAAAATTATGGCTATTAAAGTCTAATGGGAATACCATGTAGTCAAAGCTTGTATGACTTTTAGAAATATTTTCATTAGGTGTAGTAGGTTTAAAGGTAGCTTTAGAGGTAGGATTGTTATCAAGTATTTCCACGGATACGTTTGATACATCATGACCGATGTTTTTTACGAGTAAACTATATGTATCAAATACACCTTGTTTTGGCTGGATTGCTTGCTTGTTTACGTTATGAGATTTATCAATTTCGATATACCATTGTTTAGACTTTGATGCAATTGGTAGTGATTGAAATGTGTATGCACTAGCTTGTATTGGTAGTGCTAAGCATATAAGCGTAAAGAGAGTTAATATTTTTCGTTTCATTTTTTGAGAGCTCCCATTCTTTAATGAATTTGTTTGTTATTTTCTTCTCTTTTTGAGATAATATACCATGCGATTTAGGGGGGGGAGGATATATTGAAAGAACTCGTAAGTATGGGAAGCAGTATTTTTCTACAATTATTATTTTTGTATATGTTTATTTTTGGAATGTTATTAGATTTGAATCCATGTAATGCAGTAATTGTGTATATAAGTATTGGGGTACTAAGCCTTATCGTTGAAATGGATTTAGTTACGAATAATCAAGTTACTCTTACTGTTATGAGGGAGATGTTTTTATTATAAAAAGAATATACTAAAAATTCTATATAAACTATTTATTTAATTTGGTTAAATATGCTAGAATAAATTGAAAACGTTTTCTTATATGAAAATAGGAAAGCATTTTCTGTAAAAGGGAGGGGATAGTAATGTTTACATTTTTAGTATCAATCGTCGTATTGATAATTGGTTATTTTACATACGGAAAGTTTATTGAAAAAATATTTGGAGTCAATTACAAAAGAAAGACACCGGCCTATGTGAACCAAGATGGCGTAGATTATGTACCTATGGATAGGCGAAAGAATTCTATGATTCAATTATTAAATATTGCAGGTACTGGACCTATATTTGGGCCAATATTAGGTGCTTTATATGGACCGGTTGCATTTGTTTGGATCGTAATAGGGGCTATTTTTGCAGGTGCTGTTCATGATTATCTTACAGGGATGATTTCTATTCGAAATAAAGGGGCGCATATTCCTGAATTAGCAGGGAAGTTTTTAGGAAATGCAATGAGACACATTGTAAATGTTTTTTCACTGTTGCTTTTAGTATTAGTAGGAACTGTGTTTATTACAACACCAGCATCATTACTTGATATCGTATTACAAGGGAAAGTGTCAATCACTATTATCTTAACTGTTATTTTTGTATATTACATTTTGTCTACGATCTTGCCAATTGATAAAATTATTGGGAAGATTTATCCGGTATTAGGTGCATTATTGCTAATAAGTGCTATTGGTATAGGGGGAATGATGATAATAAAAGGTTCTCCTATACCAGAATTAACGTTTGAAAATATGCATCCAGATAATGCACCGATTTTTCCACTATTAATGCTGACAATTACATGTGGTGCTTTATCCGGGTTTCATGCAACACAATCACCAATTATTTCAAGAACACTTCAAACTGAAAAACACGGCCGATATGTATTTTTCGGCATGATGATTGCAGAAGCAATTATTGCGATGATCTGGGCAGCGGCGGCGATGAGTATTTTCTCATATGGTGAATTAAATGAGTTGATTAAATCTGGTACACCAGCTGCGGTTGTAAGTGAAATCTCAAAGACAATGTTAGGGGCTGTCGGCGGAACGATTGCTGTTATCGGAGTAATTGTACTACCAATTACATCTGGTGATACTGCATTTCGTGCGGCACGTTCTATCATTGCGGACTATTTCAATTTTAATCAAACGAAATTGAAAAACCGCTTAATTATTGCAATTCCATTGTTTGTTATTGCATACGGTTTAACGAAAATTGATTTCACACTATTATGGAGATATTTCTCTTGGGCTAACCAATCGACTGCAGCAATTGCGTTATGGATTGGAACGATGTATTTATTTATAAAAGGAAAACCGTATGTTGTTTCCTTAATTCCGGCGATATTTATGACGCTCATGACTGTCATTTACATTTTAAATGCAAAAATTGGTTTTAATATTCCATTAAACATATCTTATATGGTAGGTGCGGTTATTACCGTTATATTAACTGCTGTATTCTTTATAAAAGCTGTGAAAAATAAAAATGAGAATATTGAAGTAGATGTGCAATTAGAGAAGGAAGCTGTGTAGAAATTTTTCTACACAGTTTTTTTCTAATGTAGAAAATTTCCAATAATATGTTAAAATAACATTGTCATACAACAAGGGGGATTTGTTTTATGGAAAATAGAGTTCTTGCTAAAGTAGATGTAACGAAAAGAATTGAATCGAAATCTAAGTACAATAAGAAACTTGAAAAATATCAAAGGCGCTTATTAGCGTTGCAGCAAATTGTAAAAGAAGAAAAAATTGCAGTTATGCTCGTTATGGAAGGCTGGGATGCGGCTGGAAAAGGCGGAGCGATTAAACGAGTGACAGAGCACCTTGATCCGCGTGGGTTTCAAGTAAATCCAATTGGAGCACCAGCACCTCATGAGAAACGGTACCATTACTTGCAACGTTTCTGGCGGAAACTACCTCAGTACGGGCAAATTACTATTTTCGATCGCTCGTGGTACGGCCGCCTGTTAGTTGAGCGTGTTGAAGGTTTTGCTACAAAGGAAGAGTGGATGAGAGCGTATGGTGAGATTAATGATTTTGAAAAACTACTAACAGATGATCATTATATAATCGGTAAGTTTTTCTATCATATTAGTAAAGATGAACAGTTAAAGAGGTTTAAAGATAGAGAGAATAATCCTTTAAAAAGATGGAAAATTACAGATGAAGATTGGCGTAACCGTGAAAAATGGGACGAGTATGTTGAAGCAATGGAAGACATGTTTGAAAAAACAAATAAGCCAAATGCAAAATGGCAAATAATCGCGAGCAACGATAAATTATACGCACGTTTGAAAACGTTGAAAGTGATTATTTCGTTAATTGAGGATTATTTTGTAGAGCATGGTATAGAATTGCCTTCTTATTATTATGAAATGAAAGAAGGTAAGACAGAAGGTTTTGAAATGAATCAAGATGTAGTTGTAAAATAGTACAAGGTTTGTTTATGAAATATAAAGTAGAAATACCCTGTAATTTTGAACAATAAAATTACAGGGTGTTTTTATTTAGAAACATTTTACAAATAACAGAATAAGGTATATAATCAATAATCATATTAACAATGTTAATATGATTATTGATTATATACTATGTGGGGGTCTTATTTTGAAAGGAAGAGATGTTGTTTTAGGTTTGTTGATGGAAAAAGAATTGTCTGGTTATGATATTAAAATTGTGTTTGAAGACGTATTTACTCATTTCTTTGATGGAAGTTTTGGAATGATCTATCCAACGTTACGTCAGTTGGAAAAAGAGGGGAAAATAAAAAAAGAAGTTGTTATGCAAGAAGGGAAACCAAATAAGAAAATGTACTTTATTACAGATGAGGGGCGTGAAGAGTTTTATCAATACATGCAAACGGATGTAGAGAAAGATGTTTTACGTTCAGATTTTTTAATGAGGATGTATTTCGGTAATTATAGCGATGATCAGGCGATAAAAAGATGGATTAAGGACGAAATTGAAAGGAAAGAAGCATACATTGCGGATCTACGTCTGAAATATGAAAAGTGGAGAGAAGGTATTACTTTTGTTGAGGAAATTTCACTCGATGTAGGTATCGCATCGTATAGTGCTCAAGTTGAGACATTGAAAAGAAAACTAGAACAATTAGAAACAAAAAAACAATAAAACAGAAGAATGAAAAACAAGTTCACAATAAATAAAGGGTGGATGAATATGGAGCAATCAAAGGGGATTAAGATTGTCTTTTTAATGTGTTTAGGTATATTTCTTTGTATGATTGATACGACTATTATGAATATAGCTTTACCAGCGATACAAACGAGTGTAAATACTTCATTGGAAAAGATGTCTTGGGTATTAAATGTTTATACAATGACAATAGCAGTACTTGCTATTCCGTTAGGGCGGATAGCTGATATCTTTGGAAAAGCAAAGATGTATATTCTTGGTTTGGTGATTTTTGGTGGCGGGTCAGTACTGTGTGCTTTTGCTAATACGGGAGATTTTCTTATCTTGTCTCGCTTTATACAAAGTGTAGGGGCAGCGATTTTATTTCCAACTAGTATGGTAATTGGTGTATCAGCAATGCCATTAGCTAAGAGGCATGTTGCACTTGCAATTTTAGGTGTAACACAAGGTCTGTCAGCTGCAATGGGACCAGTAATAGGTGGAATTATTACACAAAATTTTGGTTGGAGATGGGTGTTCTTCGTAAATGTTCCAATTTGTATTCTTGGAATCCTTTTATGCTGCACTATGTTAAAAATAAAAAATGAAGAACGTATTATCTCAAAAATAGATTGGGTAGGATTACTATTAAGTAGCTTAGCAATTTTCTCTTTTACTCTCATATTAGTAAAAGGAAATACATGGGGATGGCAAAGTAATATAGCTTTGTCTTGCTATGCACTTAGTACTATTTCTCTTATTCTATTTGTTTTAGTAGAACGAAAGATTCATAATCCGATGGTGAATTTAAATTTATTTAAAGATCGAATGTTTGTCGGAGCATCTATCGTTGTCATATTAAGTAATGTATTTTTAATTGGAGTTACTGTATTACTTCCAACATTCTTAACGAAAATACAAGGTCGAACGGAAATTGAAGCAGCTTTTTTAGTGACACCTATTTCAGCAATGATATTTTTTGTCTCACCAGCTGCAGCAACTTTAATTAAAAAACTCGGAAAAGTAACTATTATTTTATCAGGCTTTCTTGTTATGGGCTTATCTTATTATTGGTTGCAAATGATTGATGTTAATTCAACAAATATAGAAATTATTATTCCATGTATGATATTAGGTGCTGGATATGGTTTAGTAGTAGGACCAATTACAGTTTTAGGTGCGTCTTCGTTTGAAGGAGAATTATTAACTGCTTCTCAAAGTGTTGTGTCAATGTTGCGGCAAGTAGGGATTGTTTTAGCGGTCGCAATATTTGTATCTAACTTAACTCACAACTTAACTGTAAATAAAGAGAATGTATATCGTTATGCAGAAGAAAAGGTGCGTAATATTCATGTGAGTAGTGTCGAGCAAGCTCAGATATTACAAGTAACAAAAGAAAAAATAGAGAATCAAAGTATAGAAACGAATGTAGAAAAGCATCAAAATGAAAAATTTGTAGGGTTAAATAAAGAGAAAAAAGACGAATTAATTCACCAAAAAGTAGATGAAGTATTAAATGCTGTTCCAGTAGAATATAGAGATATAAAAAGAGAAGAAGTTATGAATCAAGTGACAAATGAAGTTGAAAAACAAGAGGAAAGTATAAAGAAAGAAGTACTCGCATTTTCGAATGATGTAAACCATTATGCTAAGAACCAGATGGCTATGAGTTTTACAGATTTATATAAAGCAAGTGTGCCAATTATTTTAATTTGTGCTTTCGTAAGTTTGTTATTTTGGGAAGGGAAAGCTTTGAGTAAAAGAAGGGAAAAAAGGGTAGTAGGGGGATTGGAAGGGAAATAGGCCAAACATGAATTTTATTCTAATTATTGAAAGTTGGCTATTAACAAAGGAAAGAACTCCACGGACGAAACATGAATGGCGGAGTTCTTTCCTTTGTGCTTATAGACATATGTGTCACTATCATGAAGTATTTACTCTCATTCATTATCAGCCAAAGTCAAAGATGAACTGAATAGTATGAATAAGTATTTTTACATACAATGAATAGGTACGTATCAAGTTCAAATATAGGATGCATAATATTACTTTTATAGGATTCTACATATGTTTTCAAGGAGGTTGTATATGTCTATAAAACATATAAATCTGGGGATTCGATTTTTTCTAGAATTATGTGCTCTTGCATCATTATGTTATTGGGGCTTTCAATTTTTTTGGAATGTATATGGGAAATATGTTTTTGGTATTGGTTCACCACTACTTTTTGCAATAATATGGGGGCGGTTCATTGCACCTAAAGCATCATTAAAATTGTCAGAACCATATAGGTTTATGCTAGAAATCATCTTGTTTGGAGTTAGCTCTGTTGCTCTATATGTTGTTGATCAAAAATCTTTTGCTATTATTCTTGCCGTGTTATTTATAATAAATCGCACTTTAATCATTGTCTGGAAACAGTAAATTTACTACAGTATCTATATAAAATTACATGTCATGTAGTTTTATATTGTATTTTAATAATACAAAAGAGTAGTGTTGAAAATTAAGGGATTATTATTTGAAGTGGAGGAGCAACAAAATATGAATAAATTTAAGAGTTAAAAATTTTGGGGTTTTGTTGTTCTATAGTACATTAACAAGGGGGATTAGTTTTATAGAGAGGATGAGGAAATGATAGATACAGCAGATGTTTCAATAACTAATCGTATGTACACAGAAGATGAGCAACAAAAATTATACAAACGAACGTTAATAATCGTAAGTATTTCACAAATGTTCGGCGGAGCAGGATTAGCTGCTGGGATTACAGTAGGTGCACTTCTTGCGCAGCAAATGCTAGGGACAGATGCATATGCAGGATTACCGGCAGCTATGTTTACGATGGGATCTGCGATAGCGGCTTTCTTTGTTGGGAAGTTATCGCAAAAGTATGGTCGCCGCGTAGGGCTTGCAGGAGGTTTTATAGTAGGCGGGTTAGGGGCTATTGGAGTTGTGATGGCAGCTTTAACAAATAGTATTATTCTTTTACTAGTTTCTTTACTTATATATGGCGCGGGCACAGCTACAAATTTACAAGCGCGTTATGCTGGAACGGATTTAGCGAATAAGAAGCAAAGAGCAACTGCTATTAGTATTACGATGGTAATGACGACTTTTGGTGCGGTCGCAGGTCCCAATTTAGTAGGTGTAATGGGAAGGGTTGCTCATTCAATTGGAATTCCTGAACTTGCTGGTCCGTTCATATTATCAGCAGCTGCATTTATACTGGCGGGTCTTGTACTATTTGTTATGCTTCGTCCCGATCCGTTACTTATTGCTAATATGATAGAATCATATAAACAAGAACATACATATAAAGGCCAACCGGTAACAGAAGAAGCGAAAGAAAATAAAAGAGGCATTACAGTTGGAGCTATCGTAATGATACTTACTCAAATCGTGATGGTTGCAATTATGACGATGACTCCAGTTCACATGGGACACCACGGTCACGGTTTAAGTGCAGTAGGTCTTGTAATTGGTTTTCATGTAGGTGCAATGTATCTTCCATCTCTCGTTACGGGAATGTTAATTGATAAAATAGGCAGAACTACGATGAGTATAGCAGGTGGAGTAATTTTACTAGCAGCAGGTGTCATAGCTGCGATAGCGCCAAGTGATTCTATAATACTATTAATTGTTGCTTTATCTTTACTTGGCTTAGGATGGAACCTTGGTTTAATAAGTGGTACTGCTCAAATTGTTGATGCAACTATACCTTCTACACGTGCAAAAACACAAGGGAAGATAGATGTGTTTATTGCGTTAGCTGGAGCTTCTGGTGGAGCGATATCAGGAATGGTAGTAGCGAATTCGAGTTATGCAGCATTGTCATTAGCTGGAGGAGTATTAGCTTTCATGCTGATTCCTGTTGTGATATGGTCCCGAAAAGGATAACGAAATTGAAGTGAGGTTCTAGTTACTAACTAGAACCTCTTTTTATAAACTTAAATTAAATCCCACTTCACAATAAGCCCTAAATGCGTAAGACCACCGCCAAATCCGTATAGTAAAAGTGTATCTCCGTTACTTAATTTTCCTTCTTTTCTAGCTAAATCTAGTGCGAGTGGAATAGAGACGGAAGATGTATTCCCCATAAATTCCACACTCGTTAATGTTTTTTGTATTGGAATTTGAGATTTTTCACAAATAGATTCGATCATTCGTAAATTAGCACTATGAGGAATGAACCAGTCTATATCATCCTTTTGCATATTTGCGGTATGTAATAGTTCTTTTATCCCTGTTGGCACCGTGCGTGTTGCCCATTTATATACTTCTCTTCCATTTTGCACGATTTTTTCATTTGTTTGCAGTGGTGTACCATTCATAGTTGTAGATAAGTTTGTTCTGTATAGATGAATACCACCGTCCCCATTTGTTCCCATGTGTGCGGCAATAAAGCTTGGTTTGTTTTCATCTCTTTCTAATAAAATGGCTCCAGCACCATCGCCAAATAAAATGCAGGTCGTTCTATCGGTGTAATCAGTAACTTTTGATAATGTCTCTGTCGCTATGACAAGTACTTTTTTATGTGATCCAGAAGTAATCAAGCTATTACCGACGTGCAAGCCATATGTGAAACCAGCGCAAGTGGCATTTAAATCAAATGCTATTGTATGAGGTATGTTGAAGTATTGTTGTATTTGGCAAGCAACACTCGGGAAAACGTAATCAGCAGTAGTAGTAGCAACAATGATACAGTCGACATCTTCTAAGTTTTTCTTGTATGTTGTACATAAATTTTCAATTGCTTTAATGGCTAAGTGTGAGGAGTATTCGTCTTCGCTAGCAATCCTTCTTTCCTTCATTCCTGTTCTTTGTACAATCCATTCATCATTCGTATCGATCATTTTTTCTAAATCATGATTAGAGAGTATTTGATTTGGAACATGAGTACCAATTGCAGTAATACGAGATTTAGAATTCATAGGAACAGCTCCTAACTTTATTTTATAACCTGATACTAATATCAGGTTATAAAAATGTCAATATAGATTTTTGGTGTATTGAACGACTTAGCTTACTATGAAGGAATTTAGCGAGTGTTGTAAAAAATAATATACGAGAAGTTTTTAAAATTGATAATGAAGTGAGTTGAGCTCCTTGAAAACAGTTTTACGCATGTTGCCTGTTGTCATTATTTGTAGCTTTATTCTTATTATTTTTTCAGAGAAATCTTATGCTTGTGATTGTATTAACGTATCAGCAGAAGAGGCCTTTTAAAAAAACGATGTAGTGTTTGAGGGAAAAGTAATTGAGGTTGGAAGGAAAGAAGGGGTTGGAATTGAAGTATTATTTGAAGTGAAGAAGATTTGGAAAGGGACAAATTCTTCGCAAATTATTGTATATACAAATGGTGGTGATTGTGTATTTCACTTTGTGGAAGGAGGAGAGTACTTAGTATATTCTTCTCAAAGAGGATTGGAAAAACAATTACACACAAATAGTTGTAGTAGAACGAAGAGATTAGATGAGGCAGGGGCGGACAAAGTAACTTTAAGTCAAATTGCAAAAGAATCTGTTCCGACAAAGAAAGTCGATTTAAAAGGTGGCATGTTGAACGGTTTAAGCTGGTGGCAAATTCTTACTCTTTCTGTAGGTCTGTTACTGATAGTAGCTCTTGTGATTTTTATTGTAAGAAAAAAGCGCAAAAAATGACGATTAAAGTAAAAATATAAAGATTTTCTTTCAGTTTCTATAGGTGGTTTAACCTTGTGAAAGCGAATTACTTATGCTACACTTTATGTAACTTAAAATGAACGGAGGGGCTTCCTTTGATCTTAATCAGATTACGTCTCAATACTTTGTGCCAATAATTGAATAGCGCTCAAAGGCTCTGTCTGTGTGCAGAGTGAACGGGATTGGTCTGCCTATTTTAAAGGAACCCTTTATTAAGCTTATATGTGAAAAAGAGGGAGGGACGAATACGCCCTCTTTTTGTTTTGCCTTTATAAATAGAATGGGATTGTATAGGTGAACACTTATAGTGGATACGTATACGATCTTGGGACTTTTTAACTATGAGATAGGATGAAAGCACAACTTTCTTCTATTTCTTTGGTGAACCCTTATCCGTTTACGAAAACACAGGCAGCGACCTGTGTTTTTTATTTTACGTAATCGAAATGGAGGAATAAATATATGGAAGAATTATTACAAAGAGCAGTTTTAGTTGGAGTGAATTTAGGTAATGAGGATGATTTTGCATATTCGATGGAAGAGCTAACGAATCTTGCAGAAGCTTGTGATGTAGAGGTAATTGGACAAGTGACGCAAAATTTACAACGTGTAAATCCATCCCATTATATTGGAAAAGGAAAGATTGAAGAAGTAGCAGCCTATGTAAATGAAGTAGATGCGAATATGGTCATCTTTAATGACGAATTATCGCCTTCTCAAATTCGAAATTTAGAAGCAGATTTAGATTGTAAAGTAATTGACCGTACCATATTAATTTTAGACATTTTTGCGCAACGTGCGAAAACGAAAGAAGCGCAGTTGCAAGTAGAAGTGGCCCACCTTCAGTATATGATGCCTCGTTTAATTGGACTTCGTGAATCGTTAGGAAGACAGAGCGGCGGTGTTGGTACGAAAAATAAAGGTGTCGGTGAGAAGAAATTAGAGTTGGATCGTCGTAAAATTGAAGAACAAATTTCAGTTTTAAATAAAGATTTAGAAGCTCTTGTTGCGCAGCGTCAAACGCAGCGAAAACAACGTAAGAAAAATGAAATTCCTGTTGTAGCATTAGTAGGTTATACGAACGCAGGAAAATCAACGACGATGAATGCAATGCTTGAAATTTATAATGGTACAGAAGAAAAACAAGTATTTGAAAAAGATATGTTATTCGCGACGTTAGAAACATCTGTGAGAAATATTGATTTGCCAGATAACAAATCATTCTTATTGACAGATACAGTTGGATTTGTAAGCAAATTACCGCATCACCTTGTGAAAGCGTTCCGTTCAACGTTAGAAGAAGTAGCGGAAGCAGACCTACTTATTCACGTTGTAGATTACGCAAATCCAAATTACGAACAGTTAATTGATATTACAAATGAAACGTTAAAGAAAATTGGAGTAGAAAATATCCCAACCATTTATGCTTATAACAAATCAGATATGGTAGATGTTGAAATTCCGAAAGTACAAGAAGACCGCGTTTATTTATCAGCGAAGAAACATATTGGAATGGAAGAACTTGTAGAAATGATTCGCTCACACATCTATAAAGAGTATACGAAGTGTGAAATGTTAATTCCATATGATCAAGGACAGGTAGTTTCTTATTTCAATAATCATGCGCACGTTCTATCTACGAGTTATGAAAACGAAGGTACGAAACTAGAAGTAGAATGTAAGACGAGCGATTACGAAAAGTATAAGCGTTTTGCAATTTAATAAAAAAGGCGATCCTAATATGTGTTAGGATCGCCTTTTTCTTATTCTGTAATAGAGGCCCACTTATAAGAATAAATTCCTGCAAATGGACGAACAACAACATCTTTTACTGTTGGACGTTCTAAATATACGAGTCCTGATTGGAAGATTGGAGCGATAGCTGCATCATCTTCAAGTAAGATTTTCTCAGCATCTTGGAACGCTTTCCAACGTGCTGGTAAGTCAGTTACTAAAGTAGAGCTCGTTTTCTCAATTAATTCGTCGTATTGTTTGTTTGAGTAACTCATCTTATTAAACGGTCCGTCTGTAACGAACATATTTAAAAATGTTGTAGGATCAGGATAATCTGGTCCCCATGTAGAAAGTGAAATGTCATAATCACCATTTCCTTCACAATCTAAAAATGCTTTTACTGGAAGGGGGTGTAATGTGATTTTTAAGCCAGGTAAGTTTTTCTCTAGTTCACCTTTTAAAAACTCACTAATTTTTTTATCGTTAGATTCATCAGTTGTTATGATTGAAAGGGAAGCTTTTTGTAAGTTTGTTTCTTTTTTCGCAGTTTCCCATAGTGTTTTAGCTTCTTTCACATTTGTTTCTACTTTTACATGACTTGTACTGCGAAAATCTTTATTGTCAGGTCCTTTTACGAATCCTTTCGGAACGAATGCATTCGCAGGTATAGAACCATTATTTAAAATCGTTGTTGCGATTCCTTGTTTATCAAAAGCAAGTGAAATAGCTTTACGAGCATTTTTGTTTGCTAATAAAGTATTCTTTTGACTAAATCGGAAAAACGTCACAGAAGGACGTTCCATTTTCTTTAAGCTCGGATCTTTTTGATATTTATCAACAAACTCTGAATTAATCGTAATTCGGTCTACTTGTTTGCTTTCAAATAAGTTAACGGCTGTTGAAGTATCTTTTACGATATTTACATTAATTTCATTTAGCTTCACATTTTTATTATCCCAGTAGTTCGGATTTTTCGTCATTTTATAACTTGTATCATGTTTCCATTCACTTAATTGGAACGGTCCGTTATACACTACATTTGCAGCTTCAAGCCCGTAATTTTTCCCTTGCGCTTCTACAACTTTTTGGTTTTGAGGATAAAATGTTGCAAACCCCATTAAACCTAAAAAGTATGGAACAGGGTGTTCTAACTGTACTTCAAGTGTTTTATCATCAATTGCCTTTACACCAAATGAATCAATTGGTAATTCTTTTTTATTTATTTTTTCTGCGTTTTTAATATCGAACATAATATGTGCGTATTCAGAAGCAGTTTCTGGATTAACAGCACGTTTCCATGCATATTCAAAATCATGAGCAGTCACTGGATCACCATTTGACCATTTTGAGTCGTGTAATGTAAATATATATGTTTTTCCGTCTTCACTCAGTTTGTACGATTCAGCAGCTGCAGGAACGGGTTTATTGTCAGGACCAGGCATATATAATCCTTCCATTACGTTGTTTAATGCAGCGTAAGAAAATCCATCGGTTGCGATAGATGAATCAAGTGTAGAAATTTCCCCAGCTTCTACAATGTTTAATACTTGTTTTGAAGATTCTTTTTTCTTTTCTCCGGGAGTTGTTGCCTCTTGTTTTTGACCACATGCTGTTAAAAACATAGATAATGTGATTGAGAGTGCAACGATCCCTTTTGTTTTTTTCTTCATATTTGTCAACCTTCCCTTCATCTCTGCCTTAGTATAAAAGAAAATATAGAAAATTTCTATAAATAAATCCGATAAAGCGTATAGAAAAAATGTATTATGTAAGAAGTGATATTTCTGGAAAAAGAAATGAAACCAGTATAGAATAGAAATGTTTCAAAAGTCAGAATTTATTACACCTACTGTAATAAATATATATTTTGTACAGGAAGGAGAGATTCATATATGCAGGCAGTTTCGCAAAAAAACACGGTAGAAACACCGACAATATATCGAATATTATTTGCGATTAGCTTCGGTCATTTTTTAAATGATTCGATGCAAGCAGTTGTGCCCGCTTTATTTCCTATTTTGGAAAAAACGATGAATTTATCCTATATGCAAGTAGGGTGGATTGCGTTTGCATTAAATATGACGTCATCGATTATGCAGCCAGTTTTTGGTATGTATTCGGATAAGAAGCCGTCACCATTTTTATTACCGCTCGGTATGTTTTCAAGTATGCTCGGGATGATCGGACTTGCATTTGCACCGAATTTTATTATTGTTATTATTTCTGTTTTATTTATCGGATTAGGTTCCGCAGTCTTTCATCCAGAAGGTGCCCGAGTGGCTTATATGGCGTCCGGTGCAAAACGGGGATTAGCGCAAGCGATTTATCAAGTGGGAGGAAATACAGGGAATTCTCTAGCTCCTATTTTTACAGCGTTAATTTTCGTTCCGCTCGGTCAAATTGGTTCTTTAGGTTTTACAGCCTTTGCAGCGGTAGGCATTGTGTTATTAATTTTCGTATCAAATTGGTATAGAAATGAATTAGCAACTGGCGCTGTGAGAAGAAAAAAGAGGGCTGCGCTTGAGGCGGAACATGCGATTGTAAGTACACATATTAAATTTGTTATTTTACTTCTTGTTTTTCTTACTTTTGTACGCTCTTGGTACGGTGCTGGTATCGGGAATTTTTATCAATTTTACTTAATTGAGCATTACGGTTTATCGATAAAAAATGCTCAGTATTTCGTATTCGCATTTATGATTGCTGGTGTGTTAGGAACTTTCTTCGGTGGTCCATTAGCAGATCGATTTGGAAAGAAAACAATTATTGTATTTTCAATGCTAGGTTCAGCGCCACTCGCACTTTTATTACCTCACGTTTCGCTCGTGTGGGTCGTACCGCTATTTTTATGTATCGGTTTTATTAGTTCAAGTAGCTTTAGTGTAATTGTTGTATATGCGCAAGAGCTTGTTCCTGGAAAAGTAGGAATGGTATCAGGATTAATTGTAGGGCTTGCGTTTGGACTCGGTGCTTTAGGCTCTGTAGTTCTTGGGAAATTGGCTGACATATATAGTCTACAATTCATTATGTTACTATGTAGTTGTCTACCATTAATTGGACTTACTTCATGGTTACTACCAAATGATAAGAAAACGATAGAATAGGGGATACGCTATGAAATTATGTGAAAACGTAACAGAATTAATAGGAGATACACCTGTCGTCAGATTATCTAAATTTATTCCAGAAGACGCAGCAGATGTGTATGTAAAACTAGAAATGTTTAATCCATCACGCAGCGTGAAAGACCGTGCTGCCTATAATTTATTGCACGTTGCAGAAGAGAATGGTCATATTAAACCAGGAGATACAATTATTGAGCCAACAAGTGGTAATACAGGGATAGGTTTAGCGATGAACGCGGCTGCAAAAGGGTATAAAACGATTTTAATTATGCCAGATAATATGTCTAAAGAAAGAATTAACTTATTGAAAGCATACGGAGCAGAAGTAGTTTTAACACCGGCAGAACAAAGAATGCCAGGAGCAATTGCGAAGGCGTTAGAATTGCAGAAACAAATTCCAAATAGTTTTATTCCGCAGCAATTTGAAAATCCAGCAAACCCGAATATTCATCGTTATACAACTGCACTTGAAATTTATGAACAAATGGATGGCGAGCTTGATGCATTCGTAGCAACGGCTGGAACGGGTGGAACTATTACAGGGACTGGAGAAACGTTAAAAGAGAAACTACCAAACTTATATATCGCAGTAGTAGAACCGAAAGGATCTCCCGTACTATCGGGATGTGTTCCAGGTCCTCATAAACTAGTAGGAACAAGTCCGGGATTTATCCCGAAAAACTTAAATACAGAAGTGTATAACGAAATTATTCAAATTGCAGACGAAGAGGCTTTAACGACAATGAGAAATTTGGCTAGACAAGAGGGATTGTTAGTTGGGCCGTCTTCAGGTGCTTCTGTTTACGCAGCGATTATGATCGCAAAACGATTAGGCGCTGGTAAAAAAGTTTTATGTATTGCACCTGATACAGGTGAGCGTTATTTGAGTATGGGATTATTTGAATGAAAAGGATAAAAACACCTTACTCGTGAAATTGTTACGAGTAAGGTGTTTGTTTTAGGTTGTAAGAGGGGGAGAATAAAAATGAAACTATTAAAACCAACACATGAATATAGTGGAGAAATTATGGAATATAAACATGCGTTTTTACAATCAGGAGAACAACCACATGGCAGTAGTTCTTTACAAAATTTTGATTCTCTCGATGAATGGTTTGAAAAAGTGAATATACAAGAACTTGGGGAAAACTTAAAAGCTAATCGAGTACCATCTAGTCAATTTTTAAGCTTTGAAAAAGGGGAACTTATAGGTTTTGTGAATATTAGACATCGATTAAATGAAGAGTTATTGCGGGAAAGTGGTCATATTGGATATAGTGTACATCCAAATAAACGTCGTCAAGGTTACGCGATAAAACAATTGAAACTCGCATTATATGAAGCACAAAAGTTAGGGTTGCAGAAAGTGTTAATAACTTGTGATAAAGCTAATATTGCTTCGGCTAAAACGATTCAAAAGGTTGGCGGTGTGTTAGAAAATGAAGTAGTTTCTTCTCATACTGGGGAAATTGTTCAGCGTTATTGGGTAGAAATATGATTTAGTGGGACATTAAAAAGGGAATGCAATGCATAATATCGAAATAGATAAATGAAAAGGTAATTGTGTACTGCAATTTTAGGGGGAAATGAAGTGGGATTAAAAGAGAAAGCAATAGAAATGTCGGAGATTTATAGGCAAAATCCGAAAGTGGAGGCTATTATTTTAGCTGGTTCAGTAGCTAGAAAGCTAGAAGATGAACATTCAGATATAGAACTACATATTTTATGGTCAATGCCACCAGAGGATGAGGATCGTAAAGGGCCTATTAACTATATTGGTGGAACAATTTTGTCATACCATCCTTACGAGGAAGAAGAATGGTCGGAAACATATTTGACGAAAGAAGGAATTAAATTAGAGATTAGTAACTTTTTAGCAGAAACAGTAGAGAAAGTTATTTCGGATGTGGTGGATCAATACGATATAAGTTATGAAAAACAATGTATCGTATCATCCGTGCATGACGGAGTTAGTTTGTATGGGGAAGAGAAAGTAAATGAATTAAAAGATAGGGTGATGGCATATCCAGAAGACCTAGCGAAACGGATGATTTCAGAAAATCTTTGGTTAAGTAATCGCTGGCATAATCGAGAGGCACTTTTAAAACGAAAAGACTGGCTTATGCTATATGATGTTATTTGTGAAGCGCAAAGAAATATATTTGGGGTCTTATTTGGTTTGAATAAAATGTATGTACATCACCCAGCGTTTAAATGGATGCCATATAATGTGGAACGAATGATTATTAAGCCTGAAAACTTATATGAGCGTATGGCGAATACGTTAATAGGGAAACCGGAGTATAGTATACAGGAGTTAGGAGTGTTAATCGAGGAGCTATTACAGTTAGTAGAACACCATGCTCCGGAATTACATATTGCTGAACAGCAAAAGCGTATTCAATATGCGAAATAAAAAACAAAGAGATGTAACCCTTGTTACATCTCTTTGTTTTTTATTTTACTAATTTCCCCAGTATAGGTAAGCGTTGAATTCTATCACCGAGAATATGTGAAGCAAGTCCACTAGTTAATACGAATAAAAGGTAAACAAGTCCTCCTACAGCGCCGCATATAACAACAATGAGAAGTGATTCGATATAAGATTGTCCAGGAATTAACCATGTTAAAATTGATTTTAATGCCATCACAACAGCAGACATTGCTGCGGAGTAAATTGTAATAAGAAATACTGTTTTTGCTGTCTCACCAATTTTAAATTTCGCAAACTTAACGATGCAGTACAACATAATACTATTGGAAACGAGGTATCCAAGAATGGTTCCAAGTACAGCACCGTGTCCGCCAAATAAATGTAAGAGCGGTGTATTTACTACAACTTTAACGAGAATCCCGGCTGAGAATGCAATCATTGTTTTTCTTTGATAATCGATTCCTTGTAAAATAGCTGCTGAAACTGTGAAAATCGCACTTAATATAGCAGACGGTGCAAATGAAATTAAATATTGTGATCCACCAAGTGCGATTTCAGGATTTACATAAACCATGCGGAATGCATCGTAAGCGATGCTAGCAAGACCAAATGCAGCCGGGATCGTGAAGAATAACAAGACTTGAAATATCTTTGAAATTTGTTCTTGTAATTCTTCTAATTTCCCGCTTGTATAAGATTTCGTTATAGCCGGAATGATCGTTAAGGAGAATCCAGTTGCAAGTGAAGCTGGAATCATAATTAACTTTTGGGCATAGTTCGTTATATAAGCGAAAACTGCATTTGCTGTTTCTAACGGCTCTCCCATCGCTCTAAGGACATCAGCTACAGTATATTGATCTACTAACGTGTAAAGTGGAATTGCGATGCCGACAAATACAATTGGGATTGCATAGCGAAGTAATTCTATATAAATATTTTTTAATGGGATATTCGATGCTCTTGATTTTAATTCACCTTCGGGAGGTTTTAACCCATTATATTTTTTCCAGTACATCATTAAAATAGAGACGCTTGCAAGTGCTCCGATAACAGCTCCAAACGTAGCAACTGCAACTGAAGAAGCTACTGAACCCCCTAATAATTTTGAGACGATGAAGCTACCAACTAAAATGAAAACAACACGTGCAATTTGTTCCACGACTTGAGAAACAGCACTTGGTTTCATATGTTGAAAACCTTGGAAATAACCACGTGTAACACTCATAGCTGGTACGATAATAAGTGCAAAACTTAATGCTCGCATCGTAAGTGTTACGTCAGCGATAAATTGTGGATCTGGCGTTTTCGAGCGAATAATAAATTGTGATATGTACGGTGCTCCAATAAATAAAATTAAAAATCCTAAAAAGCCCATAAACAACATTAATTTTACACTAGAATTGTATAATTTTTTGCTTGTACTATAATCACCAAGCGCATTATGCTTTGCAACGAATTTGGAAACGGCAATAGGAATACCCGCTGTTGAAAAGCTTAATAAAATACCGTACCAAGAGTATGCATATCCATATAAAGCAACCCCTTGCGTTCCAACTAGTAATTGAAAAGGGAAGAAGTATATAAAACCTAATATACGTGAAATCATTGTGGCCCCGCTTAATAAAGCAGTTCCTTTTAAAACTTTTGACGTAGACAAATTTCTTTCCTCCTACTCGTGCTGTCTTGCATTCATCGTATACTACTATAAACCTGTTAGAGTAGTTAATATAGTATGGAACATAAATATTCTAATATTATTCATTTAAAAGTCATATTTTGAATTTTTAAATAGAATGTAATACATAAAAATTCAAAATATAAGTTGACACTATTTTTAATGTATGATAAAAATGATAGTAATCAATTCGGAAAATAATATTTGGGCAATGAAAGGGTATAGTAGTGAATATCTCCCTATTTCAGAGAGCTGATGGTTGGTGTGAATCAGTATATAGATTATTCATGAAGTTCGTCCTGGAGCATCTTTCATAAATCTCACATTATGAGGAAATGAAAGACGGTAGTTTATACCGTTATCAAATAAAGTGGTGAAGATTGTTTCACAACTAGGGTGGTACCGCGATATTTATCGTCCCTACGTATTTACGTAGGGACGTTTTTTATTTAGGTCTTACTTTGTTGTGGCTTCATAACTAGGGTGGTACCGCGATATTTTATCGTCCCTACGTATTTGCGTAGGGGCGTTTTTTATTTAGGTCCTAACTTTGTTGTATCTTCATAACTAGGGTGGTACCGCGATATTTTTGTCGTCCCTACGTATTTACGTAGGGGCGTTTTTTATTAGTAGAGAGGAAGTGAACGTATTAGAAAAGAGTGTGGATAGAACAATATAAATACCGAATTGTAAAACAGAAAAAGATAAAGAGAGGAGATTAACAAATGAATTCACAGCAATGGACATCGAAATTAGGTTTCGTATTAGCTGCAGCAGGTTCAGCAATTGGTCTAGGGGCAATTTGGAAGTTCCCGTATATGGCCGGAATTGGAGGGGGCGGCGCGTTCTTCCTTATTTTCATCGGTTTCACATTATTAATTGGTTTACCGCTATTATTAGCTGAATTTGTTATCGGAAGAAGTACACAAAAAGAGGCCGTTGATGCGTATAGAGAAATCGCACCAAAAACACTATGGCCATGGTTAGGGAAATTAGGGATTGTAACATGTTTCATATTACTTTCTTTCTACAGTGTTGTAGGAGGCTGGATTTTATTATACTTATGGAATGCAATTACAGGTAGACTATGGGAAGGAAATGGGGCATACGAAGCTACGTTTGGTGAAATCATTTCCAATCCGTATTTAGCAGTTGGCTCACAGCTATTATTCATCCTTATTACTATTTTCATCGTAAGTAAAGGTGTACAAAATGGTGTTGAAAAAGTAAATAAATATTTCATGCCAGCACTATTCGTTTTATTCTTTGTATTAATCGTTCGTGCACTTACGTTAGATGGTGCGGGAGAAGGAGTTCGTTTCTTCTTACAACCTGATTTCGCAAACGTAACATCAGAAGTCATTTTATATGCAATGGGGCAATCGTTCTTCTCACTATCAGTCGGAGTAGCAGTAATGGTAACGTATAGCTCATACTTGCCGAAAGAAGAAAGCTTACCGCGTTCAGCATTTTCTATCGTAGCTTTAACGCTTGTGATTACATTACTTGCAGGACTTGCAATTTTCCCAGTAGTGTTCGCATTTGGAATGGAACCATCTCAAGGACCAGGGTTATTATTTATCGTACTGCCAGCTATTTTCAGTAAAATGGCATTTGGAAAATTATTCTTCATTGTTTTCTTATTACTATTCTTCTTTGCTACTATTACATCAGCGATTTCGATGTTAGAAATTAGCGTGGCATCTTTAACTGCAAAAGGTAAAGGGAAACGTGAAAAAATGGCTTTAATCGTAGGTTTATTAATCTTCGTTGTAGGAGTACCGTCAGCATTGTCATTTGGTATATTAAGCGATCTGAAGATTTTCGGAAAGACAGTCTTTGATTTAGCGGATTATGCAGTTAGTAATGTACTCATGCCACTGGGTGTTTTATTAGTTTCTATCTTTGTTCCTTTAAAAATGAAGAAAGATGTATTAATGAGAGAGCTTGGTGTAAGTAAAAATAAAGGCTATAAATTGTTTGTATTATGGTTATTCTTACTTCGCTTCATCGCACCAATTGCGATTATTATCGTATTCTTAAATGTACTTGGCATTATTTAAAAAAGGTAGCGTATCGCTCTGGATACGCTACCTTTTTATTTTGCTCTTTTTTGCAATTCATTTACTGTTACGAACTGATAGCCCTTTTTAGTTAAAGAGTCTAAAATACCTTCTATGGTCTGTAAATTTTCATTAGACTCATCATACATAGAGTGCAGTAAAATGATAGAACCTGGTTTTACATTTTTATTAACATATTCAATTTTATCAGTTGCAGATTTATAAAAAGTATCAGGTTCAAGGTCCCAGGTGATTGTTTCGATATTGTTTTTCTTTAAATAATAGGGCAGGCCAATTAGTTTTTTCCCGTTAGGTGGTCTAAAATCAATTGCGCCTGTAAATCCTGTTTGGCGGATTAATGAATTTGTTTTTTCGATTTCTTCTTTAATAAAAGAAGGTGTTTTAAAAACCATTCTGTTATGAGAATATGTATGGTTTCCAATTTGGTGTCCAGATTGTACGATAGCTTCTCCTAACGATAGGTTTTTCTCTAATTCATTTCCGATTAAAAAGAAAGTAGCTTTTGCATTGTATGTATCTAGTAGCGGTAATATTTGTTTTACATTGTTAGTAGGGCCATCATCAAAAGTTAAAGCAATCACTTTTTCATTTGTTTCTACTCGATTTGTTAAATCTCCAAAGAATTGAAAGATTCTTGCATTCATCAATTTGTATGTTCCAAATAATGCTACAGTAATACTGAATAATGTAACGATTGTAATGATTATTTTCTTTTTCATAAAGCAACCTCACTATACTTTTCGATTGGACTAAAAAGTATTATATCAAACTAAGTAGTTTCATGCTTTAAAAAGGATGTGGATGCAAGAGGAAGGAATTTATCATATAATGTAATGAAAAAGGTATATTAGGAGGTGTTTACATGGCGATTACAATTCAATTGCCGGACACTGCAGCGTCTCATGCAAAGCCAAGTATGGAAATGGCGATACTTTGCGTGAGGTAGACAAGTAATATACAATCGCCTAAATGAGCTCGTATCATTTTTTATATTTGGCTTTGCACCTTATTGAAATGAACCATAAAAAATAAGGGGCGAGCAGAAATGAAATACGTTAAAGCAGCGACGGTTTTACCAGAAAGTTTAATTACTGAAATTCAAAAGTATATACAAGGTGAAACAATTTACATTCCAAAACAAGAAACGAAACATTATAAATGGGGCACACGATCTGGAGGAAGAAAACAATTAGATGAAAGAAATAAAGCCATTAAAGAAGCGTTTAAAAGTGGAATTGCTATTCATCAACTTGCAGAAGAGTATTTTCTTTCCGGAGAAACGATTAAAAAGATTGTGTATTCTAAATGAAGATAAAAGAGTCTAGTTCAAATATTATTTTGAACTAGACTCTTTTTTGCCTTGTAGGTATTGGATATATTACGTATGAATGGACAAGATAATAGAAAAATGTGCCGTTTTTTTACTATACAGAACATTTGAGTGAAAAGCAGAAAGGTGAGCATTTATGAATCATATTGGACAAATAACGATAGAGCTTTTAATTGGTTTCTTTGTTCTACTAATTGCTACAAAAATACTAGGGAAAACACAAATATCTCAGTTAACACCCTTTGATTTTATTTCTGCTATCGTCCTTGGTGAGCTCGTTGGAAATTCAATATATGATCCTAAAATTAAAGTGTGGTCTATTTTATACTCAGTATTTGTATGGGTAATTTTAATTTATACTATAGAAGTGATAACTCAAAAAATAAGAGGAACAAGAAGTTTTTTTGAAGGGTATCCTTCCATTATTATCCGTAATGGAAAGATTGATCGTGAACAATTAAGTGTAAATCATTTGGACATTAACCAATTACAACAAATGCTTAGACAACAAAAAGATATTTTTTCGATTCGAGAAGTTGAATATATGATATTGGAACCTAACGGAAACATAAGTGTTCTGAAAAAGAGCGAATATGAATCTCCTACTATAAATGATTTAAGTTTAAAACATAAGCCTGTATACTTACCAATTTCATTAATTAGTGACGGAAAAGTAGTGAAAGATAATTTGAGAGAAGCTGGTTTTGATGAAGGATGGCTGTATAAGCAAATAAAACAAAAGGGGATTACTAAGTTTGAAGACGTATTATATGCGGAATGGAAAACAGATGATGGCTTCTTTTGTCAGGAAATGCAGCGGTAGAGTACAAGCTATGTATGTAATGTTTGTTTCCAAGTTATCTTTTACATATCAAAAAACGTAATCATTGTATACAATAAAACTAGATCAACAATTTGTATGGAGTGATAAAGATGGAAGCATTTATTAGAAGTGATCAATACAATTTTATAAAATCACAAGCTTATATTTTAGCAAATGGGCATGCGACGGCAAATGATAGAGGAGTCATTCAAGCGTTAAAATCACTTGCGATTGAAAAGATAATACATGTATTTGAGAATTTAACGGATGAGCAGAAGGAGTTAATTGACACGGTATTAACAGTTCAAAATAGAGAAGATGCAGAATCATTTTTAACGAAAATAAATCCGTATGTCATTCCGTTTCAGGAAGTGACAGCGCAAACATTAAAAAAATTATTTCCTAAAGCGAAAAAGTTAAAACTGCCTGATATGGAAGAACTGGATATGAAAGAATTGTCTTATTTAAGTTGGATTGATAAGGGATCAAGCAGGAAATTTATTATAGCGAAAAATGATAAAAATAAGTTTGTTGGTCTGCAAGGAACATTCCAAAGTTTAAATAAAAAAAGCATTTGTTCATTATGTCATGGACATGAAGAAGTTGGGATGTTTTTAGTTGAAATTAAAGGTGATATACCAGGAACTTTCGTTAAAAAGGGAAACTATATTTGCAAAGATGGTGTAGCTTGTAATCAGAATATGAAATCACTTGATAAATTGCAGGATTTTATTGAGAGATTGAAGAAATAAAATGGAAAACCTCTAGTGCTTAAACTGGAGGTTTTTTATTTAAGAAACGGTAATAGATTTCTTTTTTAAAAGATATAATTTATAAATAAAACATAGGAGAGCTAAAGAAATGTTTAAAAAGTTTTTACTTTCTTTACCGGATGTTTTACTTATATGTATTGTTATCTACATAACATACACAACTACTCTTAGTTTTGTACAGATGTTAGTAATTTCAATTACAATCGGAATCGTTGGTGGTCTTGTTATAAGAATTTGTAAGGATGTATTCACATATATAAGGTGGACAATGAAACAAAGGAAATCTTGAATATGTTAAATAGCTATAAGGAGAAAATAAAATGACTAATAAAAAGAATAAAACTAAAAATGAGATAATACTTTGGACATTAACAGCTGTTGTTTTTATCATTGTATGGTACTTTTTTCAAAGATAAAAATGCATCGTACTTAAAAGGTACGATGCATTTTTATTATTTTTTTTGCCAATTTTCTTTTATAAAATCTGCACGGCCAGATTCTTTTTGCTCAGTAGCATATTTCTCTGGATTTTTTTTATAGAAATGTTGATGGTATTCTTCAGCCTCATAAAAAGGTGCAGCCGGGCGAATTTCAGTTACGATTGGCTCTTTAAACATACCGCTTTCCGCAAGAGTTTGTTTTGATTTTTCAGCAAGTTCTTTTTGCATTTCATTATGATAAAAAATAGCGGTGCGATAAGATGGACCACGGTCAAAAAATTGTCCGCCATCATCAGTTGGATCGATTTGTGGCCAATATAAATCCAGTAATTTTTCATATGGGAAAATAGAAGGATCAAATGTAATTTGTACAACTTCTAAATGACCAGATGTACCCGCTTTTACTTGTTCATATGTTGGGTTTTCTACATGACCACCTGCATAGCCAGAAAGTACTTTATGAATACCAGGAAGTTCATCAAACGGCTTTACCATGCACCAAAAGCAACCGCCTGCGAAGGTTGCGAGTTCGTATGTTTTTTCGGACATTGTTGTAATCCTCCTAAATATATATGTTTTATATAGTATTATATAAAAAGTTTTATTGCGCAATAAAAAAGATTCGAAAATATATGTAGTATTAAAAAAATCAAAAAACATGTTGACAATGAAAAGAACAACGTCCTATAATACGTTTAACAAATGAAAGTTAATTAAGAATTTTCTAACTTTATATGTTGTATATGCAAAGAAGAGGAAAGTAGATGATTATGATCGTTTCAGAGAGCTACTCCAAGGCTGTGAGAGTAGTAACAATCGAGTCATTGAAGATCACCTCGGAGCATCGCTTGCGAAAGGGAAACTGAGTAGAGGGCGACGGCATCGTCTCCGGTAAAAGGACGGGGGTCTAATTGGACCTACAGAGCTTATATTTCGTGAGAAGTATAAGGAAGCTGAGTGGTAACGCGAAACTCTCGCCTCAGCAATCAAAGCTACTAAATTGTAGTAGTTGATTGCTGAGGCGAGAGTTTTTATTTTTAAAAATAAGAGAATGCGTAGAAGAGGAGAGTAAATGATAAAAATTGTTTCAGAGAGCTACCCAGATGCTGTGAGGGTGGTAACAATGTCATCATTGAAGATCACCTCGGAGCACTACTTTTGAAAACTAGTAAAAAGTAGCGGGGTTGTTTCCGATAGAAAAACAAAAGTCTAATTGGACTTGCAGAGCTTATATTTCGTGAGAAGTGTAAGGAAGCTGAGTGGTACCACGATTCCCTCGTCTCAGCAATGGATTGCTACAAGTATGTATGTAATCGATTGTTGAGACGAGTATATTTTTAAAAATTATGTACTGAATATTCTGTTAAAAAATACTCATCTCAGCAATCGATATAGAAATAGATTGCAAAAATAGAGAGAAAAAAAGAGGAGCGATGTGAGATGGGAAATCAGTACATTTATATGAATGGGGAATTTGTAGAAAAAGAAAAGGCAGTTGTTTCAGTATATGATCATGGTTTTTTATACGGAGACGGTGTATTTGAAGGGATTCGTAGTTACGGTGGAAATGTATTTTGTTTAAAAGAACATGTAAAACGATTATATGAATCGGCAAAATCTATTTTACTTACAATCCCGCTGACGGTTGACGAAATGGAAGAAGCAGTTTTACAGACACTTCAAAAAAATGAGTATGCAGATGCTTATATTCGGTTAATTGTTTCAAGAGGAAAAGGGGACTTAGGGCTCGATCCGAGAAGTTGTGTGAAACCGAGCGTTATTATCATTGCAGAACAATTAAAGTTATTCCCACAGGAATTTTACGATAATGGATTAAGCGTTGTATCTGTTGCATCAAGACGTAATACGCCAGATGCTTTAGACCCACGTATTAAGTCAATGAACTACTTAAATAACGTACTTGTAAAAATTGAAGCGGCACAAGCAGGAGTGCTAGAGGCTCTTATGTTAAATCAACAAGGATATGTTTGTGAAGGATCTGGAGATAATGTTTTCGTTGTGAAAGATGGAAAAGTATTAACCCCGCCATCCTATTTAGGAGCATTAGAAGGTATTACAAGAAATAGTGTTATTGAGCTATGTGAGCGACTTCATATTCCATGTGAGGAAAGGCCATTTACTCGCCATGACGTATATGTAGCAGATGAAGTATTTTTAACGGGAACGGCAGCAGAATTAATTCCTGTTGTAAAAGTTGATTCAAGAGAAATTGGAGATGGGAAACCAGGAAGTGTAACGAAACAATTGACAGAGGAATTTAAAAAGTTAACGAGGGAAAGAGGAGTACGTGTTCCAGGATTGGTGGAAAGCTTACTGTAGGTAGGGAGAGGAGTTAATTAAAATGGAGCAACAGTATACAACATATGAGAAATTACAGTGTGAAGATGTGACAGGAGCTGGACACGTTATTCAATGCTTGAAGAATTTAGGCGTAACGACTGTTTTCGGTTATCCGGGCGGAGCGATTTTGCCAGTGTACGATGCGTTATACGGAAGTGGTTTAAAGCACATTTTAACTCGTCATGAACAAGCTGCTATTCATGCGGCAGAAGGATATGCGAGAGCTTCTGGAAAGGTCGGGGTAGTCTTTGCTACCTCTGGCCCAGGGGCGACAAATTTAGTTACGGGCTTAGCAGATGCTTATATGGATTCGATTCCTTTAGTTGTCATTACAGGGCAAGTTGCAAAGTCATTAATTGGTAAAGACGGATTTCAAGAAGCAGATGTTGTTGGAATTACAGTACCTGTTACAAAGCATAATTACCAAGTTCGTGATGTGAATCATTTATCGCGCATTGTACAAGAAGCTTTTTACATCGCCGAAAGCGGGCGGCCGGGGCCGGTATTAATTGATATTCCAAAAGATATTCAAAATGAAAATGTAACAAGTTTTTACAATGAAGTGATTGAGATTCCAGGGTACAAACTAGAGCCTATGCCAGACAGTATGAAACTGAAAGAGGTAGCTAAAGAAATTTCAAAAGCGAAACGCCCACTTCTTTATATTGGAGGAGGTGTCATTCATTCAGGTGGATCTGATGAACTTATCAAATTTGCGAGAGAAAATCGTATTCCAGTCGTATCAACTTTAATGGGACTAGGTGCATATCCGCCGGGAGATTCATTATTTTTAGGAATGCTCGGTATGCATGGAACATACGCTGCAAATATGGCAGTAACAGAATGTGACTTATTACTTGCTTTAGGTGTTCGTTTTGATGACCGTGTAACAGGAAAATTAGAACTCTTTTCTCCCCATTCAAAAAAGGTACATATTGATATAGATCCTTCGGAGTTTCAAAAAAATGTAGCGGTAAAGTATCCAGTTGTTGGAGATGTAAAAAAAGCGTTACACATGTTGTTACATATGCAGATTTGTACACAGACAGATGAATGGATTATGAAAACCGAGGAATGGAAAGCGGAATACCCTCTTTTCTATAATCAAAAAGAAAGTGAGTTAAAACCACAGCATGTTATTAGCTTAGTAAGTGAATTAACGAATGGTGAAGCGATTGTTACGACAGAAGTAGGACAGCATCAAATGTGGGCTGCGCATTTTTATAAAGCGAAAAATCCACGAACTTTTCTCACATCTGGCGGACTAGGAACGATGGGGTTTGGTTTCCCGGCGGCAATTGGTGCTCAGCTTGCGAAAGAAGAAGAACTCGTCATTTGTATTGCGGGTGATGCTTCTTTTCAAATGAATATTCAAGAACTACAAACAATTGCTGAAAATAACATCCCTGTAAAAGTATTTATTATAAACAATAAATTTTTAGGGATGGTAAGGCAATGGCAAGAAATGTTTTATGAAAATCGTTTATCAGAATCAAAAATTGGATCGCCAGATTTTGTGAAAGTGGCAGAAGCTTATGGAGTGAAGGGGTTAAGGGCTACAAATTCAATAGAGGCGAAACAAGTGATGTTAGAAGCAATTGCTCATGAAGGTCCTGTCGTAGTTGATTTTTGTGTAGAAGAAGGTGAAAACGTATTTCCGATGGTTCCGCCAAATAAAGGGAATAACGAAATGATTATGAAGAGGTGGGAAGAATGAGTCATACTTTTTCACTCGTTATTCATAACGAGCCAAGCGTCTTATTACGTATAAGTGGGATTTTTGCTCGGCGTGGCTATTATATTTCTTCTTTACATTTAAACGAAAGAGATACTAGTGGCGTTTCTGAAATGAAACTCACAGCAGTTTGTACTGAAAATGAAGCGACATTACTCGTTAGTCAGTTGAACAAATTAATTGATGTACTGCAAGTAAATAAATTATAGGGAGTGTATGGAAAATGAAAACGTATTATGAGAAAGATGCAAATGTAGAGTTATTACAAGGGAAAAAAGTTGCGGTAATTGGTTATGGATCTCAAGGTCATGCGCAGGCACAAAATTTACGTGATTCTGGTGTGGAAGTTGTAGTTGGTGTTCGACCAGGTAAGTCTTTTGAAGTAGCAAAAGCAGATGGATTTGAAGTAATGTCTGTTTCAGAAGCAGTTCGAACCGCGCAAGTTGTACAAATGTTACTGCCAGATGAACAGCAAGCACATGTGTATAAAGCAGAAGTAGAAGAGAATCTCCGTGAAGGGCAAATGTTACTTTTCTCACATGGATTTAATATTCACTTCGGACAAATTAATCCGCCAAGTTACGTAGATGTAGCAATGGTCGCGCCAAAAAGTCCAGGTCATCTCGTTCGCCGTGTATTTCAAGAAGGAAATGGTGTTCCGGCATTAGTCGCAGTACATCAAGATGCAACAGGCACCGCATTACATGTAGCACTTGCGTATGCAAAAGGTGTAGGGTGTACACGTGCAGGTGTAATTGAAACGACATTTCAAGAAGAAACAGAGACGGATTTGTTTGGTGAGCAAGCGGTACTTTGCGGAGGTGTAACTGCACTTGTGAAAGCTGGTTTTGAAACGTTAACAGAAGGCGGATATCGCCCTGAAATTGCATACTTCGAATGTTTACATGAATTAAAGTTAATTGTTGATTTAATGTACGAAGGTGGTTTAACGAACATGCGCCATTCTATTTCCGATACGGCAGAGTTCGGAGATTATGTAACAGGATCGAGAATTGTTACAGATGAAACGAAGAAAGAAATGAAACGAGTACTTACAGAAATTCAGCAAGGTGAATTCGCGAAGAAATGGATTTTAGAAAACCAAGCTGGGCGTCCAACGTATAATGCGATGAAAAAAGCAGAGCAAAATCATCAGTTAGAAAAAGTAGGGGCGGAGCTTCGTGAAATGATGAGCTGGATTGATGCACCGAAAGAATTAGTAAAGAAATAGAGTAATAGATTGCAAGTGAAAAATACGTAAGAGGGGATTTGACAAGATGAGAAGTGACATGATTAAAAAAGGTTTTGATAAAGCGCCACATCGTAGTTTATTAAAAGCAACTGGTTTGAAAGATGAAGATTTTGATAAACCGTTTATAGCAATCTGTAATTCTTTTATTGAAATTATTCCAGGTCATAAGCACTTAAATGAGTTTGGGAAACTTGTTAAAGAAGCAGTGCGTGCAGCAGGTATGGTTCCCTTTGAATTTAATACAATTGGAGTAGATGACGGTATTGCGATGGGGCATATCGGTATGCGTTATTCGCTTCCGAGTCGTGAAATTATTGCAGATTCAGTAGAAACGGTTGTAAATGCACATTGGTTTGATGGTATGATTTGTATTCCAAACTGTGACAAAATCACACCTGGTATGATGATGGCGGCACTTCGTATTAACATTCCAACTGTTTTTGTCTCAGGTGGTCCGATGGCGGCCGGAAAAACATCTAAAGGAGAAGTTGTCGATTTAAGTTCTGTGTTCGAAGGAGTAGGAGCATATCAATCTGGGAAAATTTCAGAAGAAGAATTAAAGGATATTGAAGATCATGGCTGTCCATCTTGTGGTTCTTGTTCTGGTATGTTTACAGCGAATTCTATGAATTGTTTATGTGAAGTATTAGGTTTAGCTCTTCCTGGTAACGGTAGTATTTTAGCTATTGATCCAAGACGCGAAGAATTAATTAAACAAGCAGCAGAGAAATTAAAGATTTTAATTGAAAGAGATATTAAACCGAGAGACATCGTAACAGAAGAAGCAATTGATGATGCGTTCGCGCTTGATATGGCGATGGGCGGTTCAACAAATACAGTGTTACATACATTAGCACTCGCACATGAGGCAGGACTAGATTATGATATGAGCCGTATTGATGCCGTTTCAAGGCGTGTACCACATTTATGTAAAGTAAGCCCTGCTTCCAATTGGCATATGGAAGATATTGATCGTGCAGGCGGGATTAGTGCAATTTTGAAAGAGATGAGCCGAAAAGAAGGAGTACTTCATTTAGATCGTATTACTGCTACGGGGCAAACATTAAGAGAAAATATTGCTCATGCAGAGATTAAAGATAAGGAAGTTATTCATTCTCTTGAAAACCCTCATAGTGAAGAAGGGGGATTACGTATATTAAAAGGAAACCTTGCGAAAGATGGAGCAGTTATTAAAAGCGGAGCAACTGAAGTAAAACGATTTGAAGGACCATGCGTTATTTTTAATTCACAAGATGAGGCTCTTGCGGGTATTATGCTTGGGAAAGTGAAGAAAGGAGATGTAGTTGTTATTCGTTATGAAGGACCAAGAGGCGGTCCTGGTATGCCGGAAATGTTAGCACCAACGTCAGCAATTGCTGGCATGGGATTAGGTGCAGATGTTGCGCTATTAACGGATGGTCGTTTCTCTGGTGCTTCACGTGGTATTTCGGTAGGGCATATTTCACCAGAAGCAGCTGCGGGCGGGACGATTGCACTTCTTGAACAAGGGGATATCGTTTGTATCGATGTTGAGGAAAGGTTGTTAGAAGTAAGAGTGAGTGACGAAGAATTAGATAAGCGTAAAAAAGAATGGAAACGACCAGAACCGAAAGTGAAAACGGGCTGGCTTGGGCGTTATGCACAAATGGTAACATCGGCGAATACAGGTGCAGTCTTAAAAGTCCCGAATTTTGATTGAGCTAATTAAAAAGAGATAAGGATGATATGAAATGGTGCAAAAGGTAAAGGAGAGAGTGAAAATTGAAGATATCTTAATGGCTCATAATTGCATGAAAGATATCGTTATTAAAACACCGTTACAACGTGATACAGTTTTATCTGAGAAATATGATTGTGACGTTTATGTAAAACGAGAAGATTTACAATTGATTCGCTCTTTCAAAATTCGTGGTGCGTACAATTTAATTCAAAGCTTACCGAAAGAACAATTACAAAACGGTGTTGTTTGCGCAAGCGCTGGTAATCACGCACAAGGGGTAGCTTATACGTGTAATTTATTGAAGATTCCGTCAAAAATCTTTATGCCAACAACGACGCCGAAACAAAAAGTATCGCAAGTACAATTTTTCGGTGGTGATTTCGCAGAGATTGTATTAGTTGGTGATACATTCGATAGCTCTTTTCAAGAAGCACAGCGTTATTGTGAAGAAAATAGAATGACGTTTGTTCATCCATTTGATGATCCGTATGTGGTTGCTGGTCAAGGGACTGTGGCAGTTGAAATTATGCATGATATGGAGAAACCAGTTGATTATATCTTTACAGCAATTGGCGGTGGTGGATTAGCATCAGGTGTTGGTACATATGTGAAAGGTGTTAGTCCTGCTACAAAGGTTATTGGGGTAGAGCCAATGGGAGCAGCATCTATGAAAGAGGCTTTTCTTCAAAACGATAATGTCGCATTGGAGAAAATAGATAGTTTTGTTGATGGTGCAGCAGTTAAAAAGGTAGGAAAGTTAACATTTGAAACGTGTAAAGATGTAATTGATGACATCGTTTTAGTACCAGAAGGAAAGGTTTGTACGACGATTTTAGAACTGTATAAGAAAAATGCGATTGTAGCAGAGCCTGCTGGTGCACTTTCTATTGCAGCACTTGATCTATACAAGGATGAAATTAAAGGTAAAACAGTTGTATGCACATTAAGTGGTGGAAATAACGATATTGATAGAATGCAGGAGATGAAAGAACGTTCTCTCATTTACGAAGGATTAAAACATTATTTCATCATTGAATTCCCGCAGCGTTCAGGTGCGCTAAGAGAATTTCTTGATAAAGGATTAGGACCAGAAGATGATATTACGCGCTTTGAGTATATTAAGAAACATAATAAGGAAAATGGTCCAGCGTTAGTCGGAGTAGAGTTAAAACATAAAGAAGATTACGCGCAGTTAATTACCCGTTTTAAAGAAAATAACATTCAATTTATGGAGCTTAATAAAAATCCTGTTTTGTTTGATTTACTTATTTAATAGAAGGAAAGAGTTAGCATCCAAATAAAAAAGATAGATACAAGCAATGGAAATGCTGCTTGTTCTATCTTTTTTATAGTTAAACTATATACTTTCCATATTCAAGAAGGATAAAGCTAGTTAACCAAAAGAGTATCGCAATGCGAATAATTACATACATAGTAAATTCAAAGGTAGTAAGTTTTCGCTCGCGTTTATTTTTTTTAGAAGTCTAACAGAGAAAAATGAACATAAAAGTAGAACGGCTATAGATATTTTATAAATGTTTTCTAACAAACTTACATTTTCTAATAAATCTTTCAGCATGTTCATCACCTATTCTGTAAAGTATGTTACAGAGAAATAGATCTTGCGTTGTCTAGTTTCGTTTGTTTTTTATGTTCCCTGTATCATCAATGTCTACATCAGTTGAAATTGTTTGTAAGTATTGTAGAGCTTTTCTCTTTTCTTCCTCATTTACAGGGGAAACTTGATTGTTACGGATGATATAAGGATTGAATGACATTTGGACATCCTTTCCTTTAAAAGTTAAAGTTAATACGCCAGTTTCGGCACTTTTTCCGTTCACATAACTTGGGAATAAAAAGTTACCTAATGAATAAGCGATAGGAACTTTATTATAATACTCAAATCCTTGTAACCAATGCGGGTGACTCCCGACAATCGCGTCAGCCCCTGCTTCAACCATTTTAGGTACATATTGTTTTTGGTATTCTACAGGACGATTTGATTTCTCAACGCCCCAATGCATATAGACGATTAAATAGTCTGCGTCTTTCTTTTGTTCTTTAATTGTTTTTGTTACGAGATTTAAATCATACCCATTCGCAACACCAGGTTTATTGTCACCAGCTACCCAATTCGTATCAGGCATAAATCGAACGAAGGAAAGAAATTTGAACTTTTTTCCTTTTACAGTCATTTCTCGTGCTGTATATGCATCTTTTGCATTTTTTCCGGCTCCGATATAAGGGAACTTTAATTTTTCTACATGAGAGATTGTATCTAATAATCCATCTTGCCCATAATCAAGTGTATGGTTATTCCCGATATTTACGATGTCATAACCGGTGTTTTTTATAGCTTGAAGCGTGGATGGATCACTTTTAATCCAAAACAGTTGTCCTGGAGCTTTCTTTTCTCTCGTTGTAAATGCTGACTCTAAATTAACGAAAGAAATATCAGCTTTTGTTATTTCTTCTTTTACGTGTTGGAATGGATAATCAGCCCCGTTTTTTTCGATTATCGGACGTAATTGCCAATCGAACATTGTATCACCAGAAAAGGTGAGGGTAATTTCCGGGTCTTCTATTTTCTTCTCGCTCGTTGAAGCAGTTTTGCTAGATTTGTTTTGGAAATCGGGTTTGTCTTTCGCTTTTGAAGTAAAAGAGTGGTTAATTAATACAACAATTGGCGTAATGCAAAAGGCTATTAACAAAAATCGTTTTAGTAAAGTTTTCATAAATACCTTCCCTTTTGAGTTTATCCCGCAATTCAATTAGCAATGAGTCTACAAAAAGTAATTGGTTTATGTAAAGATATAAAAAATGCGGTTTATGTAGTGAAAAACATTTGTTAATATTCTCAATATTAAGTTAACATATAGATAACCTGTAAATCAATGAATAAACCAAAATATAGAAATAAAGAATTCGAAGGGTGAAGAATGAGAAATGGTTATATTAGGAGCAGTTGTAAATGGGATTTGCATTATATTTGGTACTTTACTAGGTAAATTATTTAGTAGAATTCCAGAAAGTATGAAGGGAACAATTATGCATGCAATCGGTTTAGCGGTTACTGTACTTGGACTTCAAATGGCATTGAAAAGTGAAAATTTTCTTGTTGTCATACTAAGTTTAGTAATTGGTACCGTCATCGGGGAATGGTTACAATTAGAAGAAAAGTTAAAACAGTTAGGAGAGTGGCTAGAAAATAAAGTTGGATCGAAAGGGAAAGGGAGTATATCAGAAGGTTTTGTAACAGCTACTTTAATTTTTGCAATTGGTGCGATGGGCATACTTGGTGCACTCGACAGTGGGATTCGCGGAAATCACGATATTTTATTTACAAAGGCAATTATCGATGGATTTATTTCTATTATATTAACGACAACTCTAGGGATTGGCGTAGTATTTTCAGCGATTCCAGTAATTTTATATGAAGGTGGCATCGCAGTTTTTGCAACACAAATTAATAGTTTGGTCCCGAAAGAATTAATGAATCAATTTATAGTAGAAATGACAGCTACAGGTGGTATTATGATAGCCGCTATCGGATTGAACTTACTTAGTATTATTAAAATTAAAGTGGCAAATTTACTGCCAGGTATATTGATAGTTGGAATCATTGTTTCACTTATTTATGGTTACGGTTTAATAGTAAAGTAGTAGGGGATGAAGGTACATATGGAGGAATTTCAATTTACAAAACGTGTTCATAACATATTGAAGATTGCAGCAGAAGAGGGAGAAAGTAATATCATTCAACCAGTTCATTTATTTATTGGCATGTGTAAAGAAGGTACTGGCGTATGCAGCGAGTTGTATATGTATTTGTTTCGTAACGTGGGGACGGATTTTTTAGAAAAACTTTCATTACGAAAACAAGACGATTTAACGGATCAAGAGTATGAAAAAATAGGGCAATATAAGGTATCTTATAAGGTGCTAGAAATTTTACAAATAGCGAAGAAACGTATGGAACGTTTTCAGCAAGTATTAATGAACGAAGGACATGTTATATATGCACTCTTTCGCGCGGATACGTTTATTGAAAATGCACAAATACAAAAAGGTATATTACATATTATAGCTGAGCCGAGAGATTTAGCGGTTGATCTAAAATGTTTTGTTCCTATTTATAATGATTTAACTTGTACTGTCAGAAAGGCTAACCTTTCTGATTTTGAAAAATTAGCAAGCTTTGTTGAAGCAGAATTTGGTGAACGTTGGTTACGTTCAATAGAATATGGATTTCATACATATAAAGAAAATGTACCTATTTATATAGCGGAAAAAGAAGAAGTGATAGTAGGTTTCGCTTGTTATGATGTAGTGAGAGGAAAGAAAGGATTGTTTGGTCCAATGGGCACGGCGAAACAAAATCGTGTGAAAGGTGTAGGGAAGCAATTGTTACATTGTAGTCTGCATAGTATGAAGCAAGATGGATATGAATATGCAATTATTGGACAAGCAGGTCCGATTGAGTTTTATGAAAGAACTTGTGATGCTCGTTTAATACCGATAGGGAATAAGTAACCAACTCCATATACGGGAGTTGGTTTTATTATGAAAATAATGTAGAGATGTAGTGATTCTTATTAGAAAATAGCGGGTTTTGTAGTGAATTTTACATATAAAGCAAATTACTAAACTTTTTATAAGAAAGGGTGTAGAATGGGTATCTAAAGAAAGAAGGTGTGAAAATGGCCAGCTGGAAACGAAATTTAATGATTTGTTGGCTAGGTTGTTTTACCACTGCAGCCGGTATGAGTTTAGTAATTCCTTTTTTATCTTTTTATATTGAGGAATTAGGTGTGACTGGCACTTCTAGTATTGCACAGTGGTCGGGACTTGCATTTGGTGTAACATTTTTAATGGGTGCGATCGTATCACCAATATGGGGAAAGCTTGGTGATATACATGGACGGAAATTGATGCTAATTCGTGCTAGCCTTGGTATGGCGATTATTATGACGCTTATGGGGTTTGTAACGGATGTATATCAATTAGTCGCACTAAGATTTTTAATGGGAGCAGTATCTGGTTTCCTTTCAACCGCAATGACATTTATTGCAGCAGAAACTCCGAAAGAACATTCAGGTTGGGCAATTTCTACAATTTCAACTGGTGGCGTGAGCGGTTCTTTACTTGGTCCATTACTTGGAGGATATTTGTCTGAGTTAATTGGAATGCGCCATGTTTTTCTTGTTACAGGAGCTTTTTTATTCCTTTCCTTTCTCATCGTTTTTTTCTTCTTACATGAAGAAAATCACTCTGCTCAAGCAAAAAAAGTACAAACGAAAAAAGTATGGACGATGGTTCCAGCGAAGCACTTAATTATTAGTTTGTTTGTAACAACATTTATTATTCAACTTGCTAATATGTCTGTTCAGCCAATTGTTACATTATACGTGAAAAATTTAGTTGGTCCTCAAACTGCGCATATTGAAACAATTGCGGGCGCTGTTATGTCAGCGACAGGATTAGCTGTTATTTTGGCAGCACCAAGACTCGGACGATTATCAGATCATATCGGTCCTCAAAAAACGTTAGTTGTAGCGTTGTTTGCTGCAGGAATTATTTTTATTCCGCAAGCATTTGTAACCTCAGCTTGGCAACTATTAATTCTTCGATTTTTATTAGGTATCGCACAAGCAGGATTATTACCTTCCGTACAAACTCTACTAAAACAACATACACCAACCCATGTAACGGGACGAATATTTGGGTATAATCAATCGTTTCAGTTTTTAGGAAATATGATTGGACCAATACTTGGTGGACAAATTGCAGCGCATGCTGGTTTCCAATATGTTTTCTTCTCTACATCATCACTATTGTTTATTGCGTGCATTTGGGTTTATTTTCATAATAAGAACGAAGAGGTATCAGAGAAACGACATTTGGAAGTTAGTTAACTAAGTGAAAGAAAAAAGGATGAGGCAATGAATGCTTCATCCTTTTTTCTTTAAAATTGGAGACAAAGATAACTTAATGTACCAAGCTCGTAACTGCGATGAATGACTTCACCACTATTTTCGCCACTTCCCATAGCGATAAATAAAGGTACAAAATGCTCTGCTCTTGGTACTGCTAATTGTGCATGAGGGGCATTTTTCTCCCAATTAAATAATGCATCTTTATCAGCAGCCTGCATATGTTTAATAATCCAATCATCAAATTCAATTGCCCATTGTTCGGGCGTAGTTTGATTCCATTTCAGTGCTCGTAAGTTATGAACGGTAACACCGCTACCGATTACTAAAATATCTTCTTGTCCAAGTCCTTTTAATGCTTCTCCAATCTTAAATTGTTCTTTTGCAGCAAGGAATGGATTTACTGATATTTGGACGACAGGAATATTTGCTTCTGGATACATGCGATACAAGAGTGTCCATGAGCCATGATCTAAACCTCTCGTCATATTATGATGGACTAGAATACCTTTGTTTTTAAACTTTGTTTCTAACATGGATGCAATGCTAGAAGAACCTTTTGCACGATATTTAATTTCGTATAACTCTGGAGGAAAACCTCCAAAATCATAAATTGTTTCATATTCGTTATCTGATGAGGAAATCGTTAATACTTCACTTTCCCAGTGAGCAGTGAAAATAACAATTGCTTTCGGTTTATACGTTTCTCCAAGTATTTTTAAAAAACTTGTATAATCTGTATCTTGAATAGCGAGCATTGGTGAACCATGTGCTAAAAATAGTGATGGCATCATAGTAGAAACCTCCTAAAAATATAATAATTACTTTATGTAAGTAACTATATAATTTTATATTGTTTTCGTCAACAGAAATAGTTTGAAAGCTAATCGGAAAAGGAAGGCATTTGTCATAATGAAAGCAATTGCATATAATACATAATAAGAATAATGAATAGATATTCATTTTTGAGATACATAATAGAGTTGGGGGCTGACGAAATGAACGTACAGGAAAGTTTCGTTACGGCAATGGATGGATCGGAAATTTATTTACGCAAGTGGTTACCAGAAGGTGAACCGAAAGGGATTATTCAAATTGCACATGGTATGACAGAACATGCAGGTGTTTATACAGACTTTATTGATGCGTTATTAGAAGCAGGGTATGGTGTTTATGCGCATGATCATAAAGGACATGGGAAAACGGTGAAAAGAGAAGAGGATTATGGTCATTTTGAACCAAATGTAGGTTGGAGTAAGGCTGTATCTGATGTTATATTTGTATCTGAAACGATAAGAAAAGAGCAGACATGCCCGTTATTTTTACTTGGACATAGTATGGGTTCTTTTTTATCAAGACGTGCTGTACAACTGAAAGGTGAATTATATGATGGATTCCTTATTTCAGGAACTGGTGGAAACCCAGGGCTTCTAGGAAGTATCGGTCATAAAGTAGCGACAATTGAGATGAAATTACGCGGGGCAAAAACGAAAAGTCCGATGCTAAACTTTTTATCTTTCGGAAATTTCAATTCGCACTTTAAACCAAATCGCACAAAATTTGATTGGCTATCTTCAGATAACAGTCAAGTAGATAAATATATTGCGGATCCATTATGTGGATTCATTTGTACGACTAGTTTTTATCGAGAATTATTTTCTGGTGTGTTAGAAGTAAATAAACTAGAAGAGTTTAAGAAAACACCGCAAAACCTTCCAATACATATTTTTTCAGGAGATCGTGATCCTGTTGGAGATATGGGGAAAGGTGTAAAAGAAGTATATGAAAATTATAAAAAATGCGGTGTGAAAGATGTAACACTGCGTTTATATGAAAATGGAAGACATGAAATGTTCCATGAAGTAAATAGAGATGAAGTATTTCAAGATTTGATTTCTTGGTTAGATGGACATATTGTATGAGAAGAAACCTCACTTTTTGAAGTGAGGTTTCTTTAAGGAGATGGAGGAATAGTTATGAGTGAATTTGTAAATAAAGAATATGTAGAAATAGATTTTCAAGATATTTTGATTAAAGAAGAGGAATTGAAGAATTGTACGTTCATAAAATGCCGTTTTAGAGGGATAGATGCATCAGAAATTTCTACTGAAAATTGTAATTTCATAGAATGTGATTTTACCGGTGCTCTTTTTAACGCTTCTATCCATCAAGGAACTACATTTGCAAATTGTAAGCTTGTTGGTGCGAATTTATTTGTATCGAAGTTTGAAGAATGTAAAATGACTGGCTCTGATTTTGAAGAAGCGAATTTAGACGGAATAACTATCATATCGGGTGATTGGTCATACACGAATTTAAGGTTTGCGAACTTAAGCAAACAAATGTTAAAGGGGATACGTTTAGTGGAAGCTGACCTATATGAATGTAATTTAGAAAAAGCAGATTTACGTGAAGCGGATTTAACCGGTGCACAATTAGGTAAGGCGAAACTTAGCGGTGCAAATTTAAAAGGAGCGATAGTTGATAGAATTGATTTTACAAGTTTCGATTTGAAGAATGTAAAATTAGATATAGCGCAGGCGGTTGCAGTAGCAAGGTGTTATGGGGCTAAGGTGAACTAAATTGTTTGAAAAACCGTTCAAAACGCTGAACGGTTTTTCAAATCATAATAGTAGTATAATAGTGAATGAGGTGTTCATAGAATGGAAGATAAAACATTAGGTTTACTATTAGATGTTGTTGGGGAATTATTTTCAGATGAAATTTCAATTGCTGTATCGAATACGAAAGAATATATATACTATCGGCCAAGTAAACGAATTGATTTAAAGATTAGCGCCGGGGATCCTATAAAGGAAGGGACGATTGCTCATAAAGCAATGGTGACGAACCAAAAAACCTCTGAGTTTATGAATCGTGATGTTTTTGGTATTCCTTATCATGGTATGGCCGTACCATTCTCAAACAATGGAAAGCTTGAAGGGTGCGTGACAGCCATTTATCCAGCTTTAACGGACGGAAAATCAGTCGTTACTTTAAAAACAACGGACGGCTGGATTCCGGTTCCTTTTTCAAAAGTCATGTATTTAGAGGCGAAAGATAAAAAGACGTATGTAAATGCAGAAGAGTTAACAGGGACACATAAATACTCGTTACAAGAATTCGAATATTTACTTCCGAAAGATTCATTTATTAGATGCCACCGTTCCTTTATTGTAAATGTGAATCATATTAAAGCAATTTATCCTGATACGCATTCAACTTTTTTACTTTCTATGGATAATGGTGAAAGGGTACCAGTGAGTCAGTCATATGCTAGTTATTTTCGTAAGCTTCTAGGATTCTAAATTATTCTGCTTTAGAGGTTAGATTCGCTGTTTTGTCTGAATTTTTGCCATTGTATACTGAAATCCCTATTTAGATACTGTTAAAGTGTAAAATAATTATGAATATTCATAGGGAGAGGGATTACATATGGAGAATAATTTGGATAGAATTAGGGATGAACGTCTGAAAGATCGCGTAGTTACACCTGAAGAAGCAGCTTCATGGATTGAAAGTGGAATGACTTTAGGCTTAAGTGGGTTTACACGTGCAGGTGATGTAAAAGCAGTCCCATTTGCGCTTGTAAACCGAGTTAAGAATGATACATCTTTTAAAGTAAATGTTTATACTGGTGCCTCTTTAGGTTCTGATGTAGATAAATTATTTGCGGAAGCAGGAATTTTAGGAAAAAGATTGCCTTTCCAAGCTGATGCGACTATGCGAAAAGGAATTAATAACGGAGATTTTTTATTTGTGGACCAGCACTTATCTCATACAGCAGAGTTACTTCGCGCTGACGTTATGGATGTAGATTTTGCTATTTTGGAAGCGGTTGCGATTACTGAAGATGGCATGATTATTCCGACAACTTCAATAGGAAATTCTTTAGCGTTTTCTTTAAATGCTAAGTCCATTATTATTGAAATGAATATGGCTCAATCCACGCAGTTAGAAGGACTGCATGATTTATATGAACCAGGTAAGCAAGGAGAAAGACTTCCAATTCCGATTGTGAAAACGGATGATCGAATTGGAACGATTGGCATTCCAATCGATGTTGAAAAGGTGAAAGGGATTGTGTTTACGAACCAATTAGACTCACCATCGACAATTGTTCCTCCAGATGAAGAAACTGTTATTATGGCACAGCATTTAATAGAGTTCCTTCGAAAAGAAGTCGAAGTAGGCCGATTAACAAATCGTTTAGCGCCGCTACAATCGGGAATTGGCTCAGTGGCTAATGCAGTTCTTCATGGAATGTTAGATTCGGAGTTTGAAGATTTAGAAGTGTATTCTGAAGTTTTACAAGATGCGGTCTTTGATCTTATGGATGCTGGAAAAGTCAATTTTGCTTCATGCTGCTCAATTACACTCTCTGAGGAGAAAATGCAAAAAGTATTTTCTAACTTTGAAAAATATCGTGACAAATTAATGATGCGCCCGCAAGAGATTTCTAATCATCCTGAAATCATTCGTCGCCTCGGATTAATCTCGATTAATACTGCTTTAGAATTAGATATATACGGAAATGCGAACTCTACTCACGTTTTAGGCACAAAAATGATGAATGGTATCGGTGGTTCTGGTGATTTTGCGAGAAATGCTCGCCTAGCTATCTTTGTTACGAAATCGATTGCGAAAGGTGGCAACATTTCAAGTATCGTTCCTTTTGTTTCACATGTGGACCATACGGAACACGATGTAGATGTTATCGTCACTGAACAAGGGTATGTTGATCTAAGAGGACTTGCCCCAAGAGAAAGAGTGGAATTAATTATAGAGAATTGCGCACATCCAATGTATCGTGATCAGCTAAGAGCTTATTACGAAGAAGCTAAAACGAGAGGTGGACAAACTCCTCATGTTTTAGAAAAAGCTTTTTCTTGGCATACGAATTATGCTAAAAGTGGAACAATGCTTGAAGCGGTAGTAGAAACTGTATAGGTGTGTATCGTTAGAAATAGTAAAACGAAAGATTGAGTTTGAAAAAAATTTTAGAAGAAGAAAACGCCAACTTTCAAAGATGGCGTTTTTTTCTTTAAATGCATTGTTACAGGCCGTACTGATTATAATAAAGATTTATGAAAATAAGAGGGTTTTTTAATTACTTTTCGAATCATTTTAATAGTTTACATATCGAAGGTGAGGAGAAAGAATCATGAAGATAAGAGAAGCGTTATTAAGTGAAGCAAATGAATTAAGTAAACTCGCACTACAATCAAAAGCGACGTGGGATTATAGTGAAGAATTCATAATTGCCTGTAAGGAAGATTTAACTATTACAGAAGAGTATATAAATAATAATTTTGTATATGTTTTTGAAAACGATAATACGAAGATTGGATTTTTCTCATTTTTACGTAATGATCAAGCTCTCGATTTCCTGTACATTCATCCTCGTTATAAAGGGAAAGGCTACGGGAAAATACTTTGGAAGTATGTAATAGAAAAAGCAAATGAACTAGGCTTAAAAAGTTTTACGATTGATAGTGATCCGAATGCAAAAGGATATTATTTGAAAATGGGCGCACAGTTAATCGGAGAGACACCATCAACGGTCTTTAAGGATCGTTTACTGCCTCTTTTGAAATATGATGTGTAAAACTATTAATAGTAGGGGAAGATTAGAGTGGATGATGTAAAGGAAAAAAGAATATATGAAGCACTAATAAGATCGTGGTCGATTGAAACAAGTTCAAAGTGGACGACTGAGAATCCAGCAAAGGGACAGTGTGGTGTTACAGCTCTAGTCGTTCAAGACATATACGGAGGAGAGATTAAAAGACAAAAGTAAGAGAGGCGTGGCACTTTTATAACTTTATAGATGGACAGAGGTTTGATTTTACAGAGGCTCAATTTAATGAAAAACTGAATTATATGGATATAGAATCAAATCGAGAAGAAGCATTTGCAGATACAAATGAAAAACAATATAGCATGTTGAAGAAAAAGATAACGAAAGAATTGAAATTATCTTTTGACTCTTAATCTTTAATAAGTTACTATAATGGTGGTAACTTATTAAAGGGAACTTCATAGAGTTGAAAGGGGAAATACTTTTGAAAACAACTTATGTAAACGCTACAATCGTAACGATGAATGAACAAAATGAAGTGATAGAAAATGGATATATCATTGTAGAAAATGATCAAATTATAGATGTGAAGAGCGGAGAATTCGCTAATGATTTTGAAGTAGATGAAGTAATTGACATGAAAGGAAAGTGGGTTTTACCAGGGCTTGTAAATACACATACACACGTTGTAATGAGTCTCTTAAGAGGTATTGGTGATGATATGTTATTACAACCATGGCTTGAGACGAGAATTTGGCCACTTGAAAGTCAGTTTACTCCAGAGCTTGCGGTCGCTAGTACGGAATTAGGATTACTTGAAATGGTGAAAAGTGGTACAACATCATTCTCTGATATGTTTAATCCAATTGGAGTAGATCAAGATGCAATTATGGAAACGGTATCAAAGAGTGGAATGCGAGCTGCTGTTTCAAGAACTTTATTTAGCTTCGGAACGAAAGATGATGAAAAGAAAGCCGTTGAAGAAGCTGAAAAATATGTGAAGCGTTACTATAATGAAAGTGGTATGTTAACTACGATGGTTGCACCGCATAGTCCATATACATGTTCCACAGAACTATTAGAAGAATGCGCACGTATTGCAGTAGAAAATCAAACGATGGTTCATATTCACCTTTCGGAAACAGAGCGTGAAGTACGTGATATTGAAGCACAGTACGGAAAACGTCCAGTAGAATATGCAGCAAGTTGTGGGTTATTTAAACGCCCAACAGTTATTGCACACGGTGTAGTATTAAATGAAAATGAGCGTGCATTTTTAGCAGAACATGATGTTCGAGTAGCACATAACCCGAATAGTAATTTAAAACTAGGTTCTGGTATAGCGAATGTAAAAGCGATGCTAGAAACAGGAGTGAAAGTAGGTATTGCAACAGATAGTGTGGCATCAAACAACAATTTAGATATGTTTGAAGAAATGCGCATCGCAACATTATTACAAAAAGGTATTCATCAAGATGCAACAGCGTTACCGGTTGAAACAGCTCTTACACTTGCAACTAAAGGAGCGGCTGAAGTAATCGGCATGAAACAAACAGGATCACTTGAGGTTGGAAAGTGCGCTGATTTCATTACAATTGATCCGTCTAATAAGCCTCATTTACAACCAGCGGATGAAGTGTTATCACACCTTGTATATGCTGCTAGTGGAAAAGATATAAGCGATGTAATTATTAACGGAAAACTTGTCGTTTGGAATGGCGAATGTAAAACGTTAGATGAAGAGCGTATTATATTTGAAGCAAGTCGCTATAAACGAGGTTTACAAAGATAGGTATTTTTAGGCTGTGGAGAAAGACTTCTCCACAGCCTGTTTTTTGTCTGAACTTTTTTATTAATAAAACAGAAGAGAATGATTTAGATAAAATCACTAGTTTCAAAAATCCTTCACGTAATAATGATTATATGAAGGATTTAAATGTTTCTTATTTTTTTGTCTCGTTGACCCATTTAATAATGTCCTGGATAACGTACTCAGGAACATTAGCAGGGATTTCATATTCACTAGGAAGGCTTAATGCCCCATCACCCTCCGTGAAGAAATGATTCAATTTTGGGTATTCATTGAACTGAACATTCTTGCGATTTGAAAGCCCTTCCTGCCATTTTGTATTTTCTTTTTTTTATTCATGTTTTAACCTCCAATATGTGATGGTAAAAAACAGGTATGATAAATTAAGGTTTTGTTGTAAAAACGCCTAAACCATTGATATGTTCATCTAAAACCAACAGTTCTTGTTTTGTCGTAATCGCTTTGGCAGCTTCAACCCTTTCTTTCTTCCTTCACTTTATATTTTGACTATACGAAACAAAGTTCTCGTTTTTCTTACTTGATTCTTACAAAATCCTTAAGTGTATAAGATTTGTAAAATATCATTTTCTACTTAACCTGAATTCCAAAAAACAAAGTGGCATTGCTGAATGGAGATACGAAAATATCCTAACCAAACTGTAACCTATACGTCTATTAAGTTAGTTATGGGGGCATTTACATGAAACAGAGAAAAGTTAAAATAAAAAAGGAGGTATGCAATAAGAGTTTTTTATAAACACTTGAGCGAACAGCGCAGATTAAACATTCAATATTTAGCTATCCTTTTTAAAAGAGTAGCTTTTTTTGAACGAATAAATATTCAAAAGAATGTCGCATCTTTCTGTTCATATTTCTGCTATAATATATAACGCTTTATAATATTTTATATTTAAGGAGAACGATTCATGAAGCGAAAAAAGAGCCATTTAATGGTAATGGCACTTGTTACATCTTTATTATTAACAGCTTGTAATAATAAAGCGAATAAAAGTGACAGAGAGGCAAAAAAACAAGTATTAAATGTAACAGTATCAGAAGAAATTCCTTCACTTGATACAGCGAAAACGATGGATGGTACGTCAGCGCACGTTATGCAGAACATATTTGAAGGGTTGTATGTATTAGATGATCAAGATCAGCCGATTCCAGCAGTAGCAAAATCGTTTAAAAGAAGTGAAGATGGTAAAAAATATACATTTGATTTGCGTAAAGATGCAAAATGGTCAAATGGAGACAGTGTGACAGCAAATGATTTTCTGTTTGCATGGAAACGTGCAATTAATCCTGAAACAGCGTCTCAATATGCGTATATGCTTTTTTACGTGAAAAATGCAAAAGAGATAAATAAGGGAACAGTGCCTCTTGCTGAACTTGGGGTTAAAGTTATAAATGATTATAAATTGGAAGTGGAACTTGAACAGCCAATCCCGTATTTTTTACAGTTGTTAGCGCTACCTATTTACTTACCACAGCATGAATCATTTTTGAAAGAACAAGGAAAGAATTATGCATTGGAACCTAGTAATCTCATATATAATGGGCCATTTGTATTAGAGAAATGGAAGCATGAACAAGAGTTTCAATTAAAGAAAAATGCTACATATTGGGATGAAAAGAAAGTGAAATTAGACGAGATAAACTTTCAAATTGTAAAGGATACAATGACCGCTGTTAATTTATACGAAGCTGGTAATTTGGACCGGGTGCCTATTAATTCTCAATTTGTAGACAAGTATAAAGGGCATAAGGAGTTACATATGTCGAGCGAACCTGCAATTGCTATGCTACGTTTTAATGAAAAAAATAGTGCGTTAGCAAATAAGAAAGTGCGTCAGGCTATTTCATTCGCATTAAATAAAGAGGATTTCGTTGCTCATTTTATTAATAACGGAGCAAAACCTGCAACTGGGCTAGTACCAGTTGGGCATATCAATGAAGAAACGGGAAAAGATTTTAGGAAAGAAAACGGAAACCTTTCTTTATATGATGTACAAAGTGCGAAAAAGATTTGGGAAGAAGCGAAAAAAGAGCTTGGAGTAGAACAAGTAAACCTCGAGTTTTTAACGTTTGAACAAGATAACGCAAAACGTATGGCAGAATATATAAAAGGTGATTTAGAAAAGAATTTACAAGGATTAACGATACAAATTAAACAACAGCCATTTAAGCAAAAATTACAGTTAGAACAAACAGGTGATTATGATATAACTATGGCAAATTGGGGACCCGACTATAAAGACCCAATTAGTTATTTAGAACTATTTACGACGGGTAATCAAAATAACAAAATGAATTATTCTAACCGTCACTACGATGAATTAATAAAGAAAGCGAAAAGCGATCTAGTATTAGATCAGAAGAAAAGATGGGAAGCATTGCAAGAGGCCGAGCGTATTCTATTAGGGGATGCTGCGGTCGCACCGCTTTATCAAATGGGCTCAGCTTACGTACAAAATGATTATGTAAAAGGAATTGAAAAGCATCAATTTGGTGGTATTTATACTTATAAGAATGCTTATATTGCTAATGAATAAATACAAAAAACCTTACTTTTTAAAAGTAAGGTTTTTTACATATGAATTTTATTAAACCGATTTTAATAAAGAATAAAAATTTGTATCATATGGAATATCATCTTGATACATATAATTTTTTAGAACGCCTTCTTTTTCAAATCCTAATTTTAATAGCACTTTATTGGAAGCTTCATTTTCAAGAAAGACAATTGCTCCGATCCGTTTTAAATGAAGTGTGTGGAAACCGTATGATATAACTTCAGAAATAGCTTCTGTCGCATATCCCTTTCCCCAGTGTTCAGGGAGAAAGGCATAACTTAAATTGGCCCGTTTATGCTCAGAAGACCAATCGTGAAAACCGATGGTACCAATGAGTTCTTTCTTGTTTTTTAATTGGATTCCCCATTTTATACCACTTCTTGCATTGTAACTCAACTTAAAGTTATGAATGATTTGTTTTACTTGATCAATATCCTGTAATGGCTTTTGCCCATAATAGCGCAGTACGTCAGTATTAGAAAAGCATTGTAGTATACCCGGTGCATCTTCTTCGGTAAGTTCTCTTAAAATGAGTCGATCGGTTTTCAATATAGGAAACATGCTTTCACTCCATTTCTTCTGAAACTAGAATGTGTTGTTATTATATAATGTAATCTGAAAAAAAAGATTATTCAAGAGGGAGGTATGGTTTTGATTTATGATAAAATTGATTGTGGAATATATTTCAAAAAGAGGTTTGTATATGGAGAAAAATTCAATTTTAATTGTAGATGATGATCAAGATATTGTTAGATTTATGAACGTGAATTTAATGCAAGAAGGTTTTAAAGTTTTTAGTGCTCATAACGGAGAAGAGGCTTTAGAAATAATAAATAAAAATAACATTCAACTTGCTATTTTGGATATTATGATGCCACAAATGGATGGGATAGAATTGTGCAGAAGGATTAGAGAGAAACATAGTTTACCAATTATGTTTTTAAGTGCAAAATCATCGGATGTAGATAAAGTAATTGGATTTAGTACTGGGGCAGATGATTATATAGTGAAGCCGTTTAGTACAATTGAATTTATAGCGAGAGTGAAAGCTCAATTAAGAAGGTATACATATTTCAATCAAAATGCTGTCCAAGTAATAAAAAAGAAAATAAACATTAGAGGTTTAGAAATAGATGAAGTGTCTAGAACAGTAATGTTATATGGAGAAACAATCAATCTTACAAAAACGGAATATGATATTTTGTATTTAATGGCAGCTGCAAAGAATCGTGTATTTACTATTGAAGAAATATATGAGAGCGTTTGGAAAGAAAGAGCCTATGAAAGCAATAATACAGTAATGGTTCATATCGCAAGGTTAAGAAATAAAATTGAAGAGGATCCAAAAGAACCGAAGTTTATTCAAAATGTTTGGGGAGTCGGATATAAAATTGAAGATTAAATCATTACAAGGCATTAGAGCTAAGTTTTTTACCGCATTCATATGTAGCATCTTGTTAGCAACTGTAAGTATAATAGTGTTTCAAATTTTAATTGGAAATATATATAGTCATGTTACTGCATTAGAGGAAAAATATTCATTTTTATATTTTATAGTTTTTTTAATTTTTACTACGACATACTTTGCATGTATGACAAAAACAATGATGAAACGATTGTCTGAAATTAATAAGAACGTGAAGGAAATAAGGAATGGTAATTTTGAAGTATATATACCTATTTCAAAAAATGACGAGATTGGTGAATTAGCAGCGAATGTTAATAGAATGGCTAAAAGTTTAAAAGAGTCTATTGAGAATGAAAAAAAATCACAGGAAATGAAAAATGAAATGATTAGTAATATTTCGCATGACTTACGAACACCTGTAACATCTTTAATCGGTTATGCGGACTTGTTAGGAAATAAGTTGCATTCAAATGGAGAAGAATGTGAACAGTATGTAAGCATATTAAAGCGAAAAAGTTATGAATTAAAAAATCAAGTAGATGATTTGTTAGAATACTGTCAAATAAATTATAGAGAGATTGAATTACATAAAAGTGTAGTAAATATGAAAGCGTTAATGGAACAAATTATGATTGATTTTGTGCCACGATTAGATGATGCTGATATGAGCCTTTGTATTAAGGGGGATAAAGAGTTACATGTGGAAATGGATGTAGCACTTATGGTGAGGTTATTCGAAAATGTAATTAGTAATAGTATTATGTACGGGAAAGACGGAAAGGAGATTGTAATTCAAGTTTCTAAAAGAGACATGAATGTTGAAATAGAAATTAAAAATTTTGGACAATGTATTCCAGATGAGAACCTTCCTTACGTTTTTGAGAAGTTTTATCGTGGTGAAAAATCACGTAGCTCCCATACAGGTGGAAAAGGAATGGGACTTGCAATTGCGAGAAGTATAGCAGAGCTTCATAAAGGGGATATCACTGTGCGCAGTAACGAGAAAGAAACTGTTTTCACTATCGCTTTACCGCAGCATAAAAAATTGTAAAAAAGTCGTAAGTATTTCTTTTATATGTCGTAATTTTTAATTCGTATCATGTAGAACAAAGATATGAGAGTAGGGATACGACATGTGGAAGAAATATGTATTAGTAATTTTAGTTGCTTTTGTACTTACAAGTTGGAGTATAGTTTATTTAGCTAAAGGTGTTATATCAGTCATTGGGTGGTGGAGTATACAAGCCTTTAGCATAGTATCACTCTTTATTTTAATAGGGATAACGTTACTAATTGTGTGGAAAGGAATTTTCAGACAACGAATAGATGGAGCGCTACTCTTCATCGTTATTTTCTCTATCATTGGAGCTTGGCCTTTAGGATGGTTTGCGAACATTGGTAGACTTGCTTACCCGGCAGATGTACATTCTACGAGCCCTAAAGTAGTCGTGCGCTTTCCTTTGAATGAACGAGCATTAATTGGCTGGGGTGGTGATCGTTTAGAAACGAACTATCACGTTATCAAACCGAATGAACGATGGGCATATGATATTCTCATTCCACCTGCTGAAGTGAAAAGTAGTAAGTTAGAGGATTACGGAATATATGGAGCGAAAGTAATGGCACCAGCTTCTGGGACGGTTGTATCAATTAATAATAATGAACAAGATTTAGTTCCTGGATCGGATGATTTTCAATCAATGGCGGGTAATCATATTTATTTACGACTAGATGAATCAGGGACATATTTAATTCTTGCCCATTTAAAGCAAGGGTCCATTAAAGTTAAAGAAGGACAACATGTAAATGAAGGAGAATTTCTTGCTCAGGTCGGTAACTCAGGAAGTTCAAGTGAGCCACATTTACATATTCATCATCAAAGGCAGGATCCATCCAAGGTAAGCATATTTCTTTCGGAAGGATTACCACTTTACTTTCGAACTGAGAAGGGTGTGATAATGCCGGAAAAAGGAGAATATATAAAAAGACATTAGGGGGAAACGCTGATGTGGGAGAAATATTATATCGAAACTGATAGAGGGAAATTTGAGTATTTTCAAAAGGGAGAAGGAAAACCACTTTGTGTAACACATTTATACAGTGAGTTTAATAGTAATGGTAATTTATTTGCTTCTGCATTTACGAATCATTACACAGTGTCCGCATGAATTTGCAGTGGAAGTAGCGGAGCTTATGCCAAATGCGATAATGTCGACATTTGAATACAGTAATCATTTTCCATTTATTGAGGAGGAAGAAGAGTTTATAAAATTTGTTGAAAGCACGGTCTGTCATGTAAATGGATGATGAAAATCTATAATTTAAAAAGAAGAAGGCTGTCTTCAACACAAATTTGAGACAGCCTTCTTCTTTCATTATCCTACAAACGTTTGATACAGTAAGAAAATATTTAAAATGATAACAAGTACAGCAATGATCCAAGCGATAAAGGTAGTTATGCGGTGATTAACGAGTGCACCCATAATTTTTTTATTACTTGTAAACATAATAAGTGGTACTAATGCAAAGGCAATACCGAATGATAAGACAACTTGACTCATGACTAGAGCGTAAGTTGGATTTACGCCTAAAGCGATAATCACTAGTGGTGGAATCATTGTAATAAATCGGCGTAAGTATAACGGAATATGCATTCGAATGAAACCTTGCATAATAATATCACCTGACATTGTACCGACAGAAGAGCTAGATAGTCCTGCTGATAAGAGCCCAATTCCAAATAAAGCAGCTGATACAGGGCCCACTAAAGTACTGAACTGGTTAAAAGCAACATCAAGATCTTCGACATGCAAGCCGTTTTTAAAGAATAGTGCAGCAGCAACAATTAACATACTTGCATTAATTGCTCCAGCGATAACCATTGCAATAATGATATCAATAAACTCGAAGCGGAAAATCTTTTTCTTTTGTTCATCATTTGTTCCGACTACGCGGCGTTGCGTTAAGGCGGAATGTAAATAGATTGCGTGCGGCATAACTGTCGCCCCTAAAATTCCGGCTGCAAGTAATATACTGTCTACACCTTGGAATTTTGGAATAAATAGTCCTGAAAGCAAAGGGCTTAATTCCGGTTTTGCATAAAAGACTTGTACACCGAAAGCGATAACAACGATAAAAATCATTCCTGTTATAATAGCTTCTAATGGACGGAAGCCTCTGCGTTGAAATTCAAGAATAATAAATGATCCAGCAGCTGTAATTAAAGCAGCTGGTAACATTGGAATTCCAAATAATAAATACAATCCGAGTGCTGCCCCGATAAATTCAGCTAAATCAGTAGCCATAATAACGAGTTCACCTTGTATCCATAAGCCGATGGAAACAGGTTTTGGGAAGTTTTCTCGAGCAATTTCAGGAAGGTTTCTACCTGTAGCGATTCCTAATTTAGCTGATAAAGTTTGGATTAATACAGCCATTAAATTAGAAGCGAGAATTACCCAGAGTAATAAATATCCATATTGTGATCCAGCGGCAATATTTGTCGCGAAATTGCCAGGGTCAATATAAGCGACTGAAGCGATGAAAGCAGGACCTAAGAATGGTAATAGTCTTTTTAAGCCTTTCGTTTGTCCGCTTAATGCTAAATGCGCTGATTGAACAGTTGTACTTTGAGAAGGGACATGTTCATCTTTTGATATATCTTTATTCATAGTAGTTTTCCCCTTTGGTATGTTAACTTGATGAAATTATTGTAAGTATTCTTATTCTTTATTTCAATACATTTAAATGTACTAGGTTATATTTTTTATTTGAACATAAATGTTTCCTTAGTGCAAATTATATGCCTTAATACAATGAATGGTGTGGTGTTATTAAAAATTGGGAGTTTATGGTGTGATGACGTGGGGAAACATAATGAATTAAAGGGCTGTTTTTGAAATTTATGTGAACATAAAGCCGATAATACAGCATATTAATTGATGGAATTGCATTTGTATGATATATAATATATTGGGATTACAACATAACCATAGTGTTTTGGTGTGTAATCTTGTTTTTTATTTTTGTTAACTGATAGAAAATAGTATAAAGAGAAGAAAATGGGATTCATTTTCTTATTATATATGTTTTGATATGAACGTTAACTTATACATGATTTTAAAAATTAGATAGGTGGTAGAAATACATTGGCAACTACAAAACCATACAGAGTATTACTATATTACATGTACACAACAATTGAAAACCCAGAAGAATTCGCGGCAGAGCATTTAGCATTTTGTAATTCACTTGAATTAAAAGGTAGAATTCTTGTAGCAAAAGAAGGTATTAACGGAACTTGTTCTGGTACTGTAGAACAAACAGAGAAATACATGGAAGCTATGAACAACGATCCACGTTTTGACGGTATCGTATTTAAAATAGATGAAGCTGATGGTCATGCATTCAAGAAAATGCACGTGCGTCCTCGCCCAGAATTAGTTACACTTCGTCTAGAAGATGATATTAATCCACACGAAATAACTGGGAAGTATTTAGAGCCAAAAGATTTTTATGAAGCAATGAAACAAGAAGATACAGTTATCATTGATGCACGAAATGATTATGAATTTGATTTAGGTCACTTCAAAGGTGCGATTAAACCTGATATCGAATCATTCCGTGAATTACCAGATTGGATTCGTGAAAATAAAGAAGTACTTGAAGGTAAAAAGATTTTAACGTACTGTACAGGCGGAATTCGTTGCGAGAAGTTTTCTGGTTGGTTAGTTCGTGAAGGTTATGAAGATGTAAGTCAGCTTCACGGCGGTATTGTAACGTACGGAAAAGACCCAGAAGTACAAGGTGAGCTTTGGGATGGACAATGTTATGTGTTCGATGAGCGTATCGCTGTACCAGTAAACCAAAAAGAACATGTTATCGTTGGTAAAGACTACTTTACAGGTGAACCTTGTGAGCGCTATGTAAATTGTGCCAATCCAGAATGTAACAAGAAAATTTTATGTTCTGAAGAAAACGAAGCGAAATATTTACGTGCATGTTCTCACGAATGCCGTGTAAGCCCACGTAACCGCTACGTAATACAACATGAATTAACGGAAGAACAAGTAGCTGCTGCATTAGAGAAAATCGAAGCAGGGAAGTAAGAGGAATTCGTGTAATAAAAAAGGGTACTCCAAACTTTATGTTGGAATACCCTTTTTATATTGTCCGGTTCAGCCTTTTGTCGGTTTCTGTCGGTAAGTCGATATATCTGGAAAATCGCCGATATATTTTGAGTTGCGCTGATATATTTAAAAAATCGCTGATATATTTCGAGATGCGCCGATATATCCGAAAAATCGCTGATAAAAATTTCAATTACTGTAGCGTGCCACATATTTCAATGTAAAAATAATCTTCTTTATTTCGAATCATCTTTCTCTCTCACAGCAGAAAGTACAGTTTGTTTAACCCATGCTTTTCTTCGTTTATGTTGTAGACCCCATTGGTATAAACTTTGCGCACCTAAAATAAGTGAAATGACGATGCCGCTAATTGCTATTAAAAGCGCGAAAAATTCAAGTGGCGACGATATTTTGTTTGAATCGGTGTTTCTTAACAAGTCAATCATAGTAAACCCTAACATTTGGCCCACAACAGAGTAAAGCGTTAAAATTAATAATAAAAGACTATCCTTTTTAGAAGCGACATTTTCTTGATATTTAAACAAACTATCAAGATTTTGTTTTGCATTCGAGTATAAAACCTCGATGTTAAAAAGCTTTCTTAAGCGAAAGAAAATATCTTCACTCTGTGATTGGGATACGAGCTCTAAAGAAAAGTAATTTGCAGTAAATGAATTGATTGAGTAAATTAATTTCTCGATTTCATTTGTATCTTTTTCAATGTTTAGTTCAGCATAAGCGTTTGCCATTTTTAACAAAACAATTTTATGAAATAGATTTAATAATAAAGCGTAATAAAACTCCCCATACATTTGACTCGCAAGCTTAGTAAATTCGTGTTCCCCCTCATTTGTTACACAGGTGAATATATGTTCTTCCATTATGAAATAGCGATTTGGAGCCCACCTCTGGTAAGCGTGTTGTTTTAAATAATCATGAATATAAGGAAGATTATTTGCACTTACATAAGCCTTGCCGTTACTTGTTAACCCAGAAAGACTGGAAGTACGATAAACATCCACTTCGGTAAGCTCCATCTCTGCTTTTATACATAGTAAAGTTTGAACGTACATTCTTTGATCTTCAAAGAAAGGAAAGGTTTGAAAGTAAGAACTTCTTAATCTCTTCTTCTCAAAGAAATCTGTTACGCCATGAAATAAATAACCAAAAATGAACCTTTCCACTTGGGAATATTTTTTTCCATTACATTCAATGCAAATCGTTTCATTTGTATCATTTTTAGTTTCAAGTACACGGAAGCGGGCGGCGAATTCAATTGCTTCTGATAATGTCATGTTTGGAGCGGTCTCTACTTCTGTCCGAATTGTTAAGAAGCCAAGCTCATAAGGACAAAGTGTTACGTCAATAGAATGAATCTTAAATGGAACGGAAATAAGATTTGTTGTTAAATGTCCAGTTAAATTAAGGTCTTTAGAATAGCGCTGCAACCCCTTTTGATGCTCTGAATGAGGAAATAAAATTTTATTTGTAAATGAAAGATAGTATGCTTCCATATTTTGATGTGAAACTTGAAACTTTCCATAGTATGTATTTTCATTTTCAAGATGATCGAGTCGAAAAGGGCGAAAGTCATTTTTCTGTAAGAAAGGGAACATATTTTGTTCATACCCAGTTTTAAAAGAAAACGGGAATATAAATTGAAATATAGCTGTTGTTACATCTTTTTCTTCAATTGTTTGTATTGCCTCCATTTACATTGTTTCCTTTCCATATATGCTATAAAAACAACATGCCCAAATTTATTTGAAAATAACCACTGTTTTATACTTGATTAAGAATGAAAATTCAGCTTATTTAGTAGGGGACATGTATAATGTTATGTATACTAAAAGTTATAAATTGATATTTTGAAAAGGGGGATGTTGTATGCGGATTTTAGTATTAGGAGCTGGCGGCGTTGGAGGATTTTTTGGGGGACGCTTAGTAGAAAAGAGAGAAGAGGTTACGTTTCTTGTTCGCAGTAAAAGGAAAAAACAATTGGAGGAAAGAGGACTTGTAATCCGCAGTGTTAACGGGGATTTTTCCTTCCAACCGAAATTAATAACGAAAGAAGATCGAACTGCTCCATTTGATGTCATTTTATTTTCAACAAAAGCGTATCACTTAAACGAGGCAATTCAAGATGTGAAGCCTTTTGTAGGTGAAACCACTGTGATTATTCCATTGTTAAATGGTATCGCTCATGTATCACTATTACAAAAGGAATTCGGTGAGGAAAAAGTAATTGGCGGTTTATGCTTTATCGAGACGACTTTAAACGATCAAGGAGAAATTGTACAAACTAGCGCTGCCAACAGACTTGTGTTTGGAGAAATGAAGTCTCAAGATTCAGAGAGAATAAAGCATATTTCTAAAGCATTTGCAGGTACGAAATCTAGTTTTGTTTTAAGTGAAAACATTATGCAAGATATGTGGCATAAATATTTATTTATTACTGTAATGTCGGGTGTGACGACATTAATGCGGGCACCGATAGGACCGATTCGTGAAAGCGAAGGTGGACGCGATTTTATCCAAAACTTATTTGAAGAATGTATGCAAATTATGAGATGTATAGGAGCGCCAATTAAAGATAATATTGTCCAAGAACATATGAAAACAATTGATAAAATTTCGTATAATATGAAGTCATCGATGCAGCGTGATATGGAAAAAGGTTCGTCTATTGAAGCGAAGCACTTACAAGGATACTTACTAGATGTAGCAGAACAATTTTCTATAGAATCACCATTATTAGGAGCAGTATATCAAAATTTGAAAGTGTATGAAGAAATGACCTTTAACAAATCAGCAATACAATTGGATGTATGAAAAAATAAAAAAGAAAGCAATATATAAGTGTATTGCTTTCTTTTTTTATGACAAATCATTTATTTCTTTTTGTTCTATCTGTCAAATTTATTTCCTGTTCACGTTTACCGTATAATTGATTAATTTCATTTGCTAATGCATCTAAATAGGAATCGGAAAAAATAGGCTTCTTTTCTTTAGACATATAGGTCTCCTTTATTGATTTTTTAGTATTCATTATGTATATTTACCGGCGGATTATGCGCAATCATTTTAATTTTTTCTTTTTAAAAATTTTTGTTTACATTTTGAAAATAAAGGAGTATTATAATCCACAGTTTCAATTTTCTAAATCGCTGAAACCGCATGGTACGGGGGACCCGTTCTTATGGATTAGTTCTTAATCCAATGGGGTGAATCCTTGAAAAAGGTAGGGCTACTCATAGGCCCGAATCCGACAGCTAACCTCGTAAGCGTTATATTGAGAAGGAAGGTGGAGCTTGTGCGACAAAAAAAATAATGTCTACAAGTCTATTTCGCTATGGCTTGTAGACATTTTTTGTTTTCTGAAGAAATAGTTTACTGGCTGTAACAAGCAGAATCGTTCGTACAAAATTATTGGAGAGTGGACAGCATTGGTTTCATCTATTAAAAGGTTTTTAATTGGAAGGCCCTTAAAATCAACTGAGTTAGGAGAGCAAAAACTTAATAAAACGAAGGCGCTAGCCATTCTTTCTTCTGACGCATTGTCATCAGTTGCATATGGTCCAGAGCAAATATTAATTGCACTAGCAGGTGTTGGAGCGATCGCTTATTGGTATTCTATTCCGATAGCCATTGGGGTATTAGTATTATTGACAGCCCTTATTTTATCTTATCGTCAAATTATTTTTGCTTATCCGCATGGCGGAGGGGCGTATGTTGTATCAAAAGAAAATTTAGGGATGAATTCGGGCTTAATTGCTGGAGGATCTTTATTAGTCGATTATATTTTAACTGTTGCAGTAAGTGTGTCTGCAGGTACAGATGCGCTAACATCTGCTTTTCCTAGTTTACATGCACATAATGTAATCATTGCGATTATATTTGTTATATTTATTACCATCTTAAATTTAAGAGGGGTAACGGAATCAGCTTCCGTTTTAGCATATCCTGTTTATTTATTCGTTTTAGCATTATTTATATTAATTGGTGTAGGGATATATAATATTTTAACTGGTCACGTGTCACCGAATTTACACACGCCGATTGGAACACCAGTTGCAGGGATTAGTTTGTTTTTACTGTTACGAGCATTTGCATCAGGAAGTTCTGCTTTAACAGGTGTTGAAGCAATTTCAAACGCAATTCCAAACTTTAAAGATCCTGCACCTAACAATGCAGCGAAAACATTGCTTGCAATGGGTGCATTACTTGCAGTTTTATTTTCAGGAATTGTGTTCTTAGCTTATTATTACGGAATTTCTCCAAGTAAAGAAGTAACAGTTGTTTCACAAATTGCTGAACAAACATTTGGACGTAATTTCATGTACTATTTTATACAAGGTACAACAGCTTTAATATTAATCCTTGCTGCTAACACAGGCTATTCTGCATTTCCACTATTAGCAGTTAACCTTGCAAAAGACAAATTTATACCGAGAATGTTTACGATAAGAGGAGACCGTCTAGGTTATTCAAATGGTATTATTATACTTGGAATTGCATCAATTATTTTAATTGTAGCTTTCCAAGGGCAAACAGAGCATTTAATTCCGTTATATGCAGTAGGTGTATTTATTCCATTTACCCTTTCTCAAAGTGGTATGGTATTAAAATGGCTTCGTGAAAAACCAGAAGGATGGGCTTTACGATTAACAGTCAATTTAATTGGTGCAGTCATTAGTTTTATCGTAATGAGTATGTTCTTTTTAACTAAATTCGCACAAGTTTGGTCAATCCTTATTTTCTTACCTGTTATTATCTTCTTGTTCCACCGAATTAAGAAGCATTATGATGCAGTGGGTGATCAATTAAGCTTAAAAACTTGCGAACCTCTTATTCCAATTGAGGGGAATGTAATTGTCGTTCCAGTAGCTGGTATGACGCATGTAGTAGAAAATTCATTAAACTATGCGAAGTCTTTATCTGCAGATCAAGTTATTGCTGTATATGTTGCTTTTGACAGAGAAGAGGAAAAGAAATTTGAAGAGAAATGGAAGAAGTGGCAACCTGAAGTAAGACTTGTTACCTTACATTCTCACTATAGAAGTATTATTCAACCACTAACGAAGTTTATTGATACAGTACAATATAAAGCGAGTGAATCAAATTACCGAGTTACTGTCGTTATACCACAGTTCATTCCGAAGAAAGGTTGGCATAACATTCTTCATAATCAGTCTAGTTTACTCATTCGTGCGTATTTACTCTATAAAAGAAATGTTGTTATTACGACAGTTCCATATCATTTGAAAAAGTAAGAAGTTTTTAAAGGATAGCTTTACGAAAGTGGAGCTATCCTTTTTGTGTATACGCTATGCATAATTGCATATGAGTTTAAAAGATATATTAATATAATTTTTTGTATCTGTGAGTAAGTAGAGGTTTTTGTTGTGATATATGGATATTTTAATTGAAAAAGTGAAGTGGATTATATTTTGAAATAAAGACATGAAGGCTTGAAAATAAAGGGAATGAAAATACTTCTTTACGTTATATAAATAGCTGTGTTTAAATGACCTTACAGTATAAAACTTATATAAAAACAAAACGGAATTTCATATTTACGTACGTTATTTAGTTTAAGATGAATAATATTTTTATGTAATATATTCACTGTGTGAATGTGGAAATTGCTATAAAATAGAAATTTTATACAATGTTATTCATACTAATCACATATGAAAAAATAATAAAATGTTTTGTGACGATAAGTAAGTACTGTAGCAATACGAGAGAGGTGGTTCATACATGGATTGCGGTGAGAACGTTCTCTATTTTAACCATCTCAAATTATGGGTAAGAAAATAGAATAATAAAATGCGATAGTAATAGTTGCTAATACATAGGAGGAGTTAAAGTGAAAAAGACTTTAATTACAGGGTTATTGGTTACAGCAGTATCTACGAGTTGCTTCATTCCTGTAAGCGCTTACGCTAAAGAGGGGCAACCAGAAGTGAAAACAGTATATGCACAAAATGTAATTGTTCCAAATACATTATCCAATTCAATTAGAATGTTAGGATCACAGTCACCACTTATACAAGCATATGGACTAGTAATTTTACAACAGCCAGACATTAAGGTGAATGCGATGAGTAGTTTGACGAATCATCAAAAATTTGCAAAGGCAAATGTAAGAGAGTGGATTGATGAATATAATCCGAAGTTAATCGACTTAAATCAAGAGATGATGAGGTATAGTACTAGATTTAATAGCTATTATAGTAAGCTCTATGAACTAGCAGGGAACGTAAATGAAGATGGACAAGCAAAAGCAGATTTTACAAATGCATATGGGAAATTACAATTGCAAGTACAAAGCATCCAAGAGAGTATGGAGCAAGATTTATTAGAGCTAAATCGATTTAAAACAGTATTAGACAAAGATAGTAATAACTTATCGATAAAGGCTGATGAAGCAATAAAAACACTACAAGGATCAAGTGGAGATATTGTGAAGTTAAGAGAAGATATTAAAAGAATTCAAGGGGAAATTCAAGCTGAACTAACTACTATATTGAATAGACCTCAAGAAATTATTAAAGGTTCTATTAATATCGGTAAACAAGTATTTACAATTACAAATCAAACTGCACAAACGAAAACAATTGATTTCGTTTCTATCGGTACTTTAAGTAATGAAATTGTAAATGCTGCAGATAGCCAAACGAGAGAAGCAGCTCTTCGCATTCAGCAAAAGCAAAAAGAGCTATTGCCACTTATTCAAAAGTTATCACAAACTGAAGCAGAGGCAACACAAATTACATTCGTTGAAGATCAAGTAAGTAGTTTCACAGAACTAATCGATCGTCAAATTACAACTTTAGAAACGTTATTAGCAGATTGGAAAGTTTTAAACAGTAATATGATCCAAATTCAAAAGAATGTTGAAGAAGGCACATATACAGACAGTAGTTTACTACAAAAACATTTCAACCAAATTAAAAAAGTAAGTGATGAAATGAATAAACAAACGAATCAATTTGAAGATTACGTTACAAACGTTGAAGTACATTAAAAATAAGTAACGATATAGGGAGAGAAGAAAAATGACAAAAAAACCTTATAAAGTAATGGCTCTATCAGCACTTATGGCAGTATTTGCAGCAGGAAACATTATGCCAGCTCATACGTATGCAGCTGAAAGTACAGTGAAACAAGCTCCAGTTCATGCGGTAGCAAAAGCTTATAATGACTATGAGGAATACTCATTAGGACCAGAAGGCCTAAAAGATGCAATGGAAAGAACAGGTTCAAACGCTTTAGTAATGGATCTGTACGCTTTAACAATTATTAAACAAGGTAATGTTAACTTTGGAAATGTATCGTCTGTTGATGCTACTTTAAAAGGAAAAGTGATTCAGCACCAGGATACAGCTAGAGGAAATGCGAAGCAATGGTTAGATGTATTGAAGCCACAGCTTATTTCAACGAATCAAAATATCATTAATTACAATACGAAATTCCAAAACTATTATGATACTTTAGTTGCTGCGGTTGATGCAAAAGATAAAGCGACGCTCACGAAAGGATTAACTAGATTATCAAGTAGTATTAATGAAAATAAAGCGCAAGTAGATCAGTTAGTAGAAGACTTAAAGAAATTCCGAAATAAAATGACGTCGGATACGCAAAACTTTAAGGGTGATGCAAATCAAATTACATCTATTTTAGCTAGTCAAGACGCTGGAATTCCGCTATTGCAAAATCAAATTACATCTATTTTAGCTAGTCAAGACGCTGGAATTCCGCTATTGCAAAATCAAATTACAACGTACAATGAAGCAATTAGTAAATATAATGCAATTATTATCGGTTCATCAGTTGCGACAGCTCTAGGGCCAATTGCCATTATTGGTGGTGCAGTAGTTATTGCTACAGGTGCAGGAACACCGTTAGGAGTCGCGTTAATTGCAGGTGGTACAGCAGCTGTAGGCGGTGGTACAGCTGGAATCGTATTAGCAAAAAAAGAGCTTGATAATGCACAAGCTGAAATTCAAAAAATAACAGGACAAGTTACAACTGCTCAATTAGAGGTAGCAGGATTAACAAACATTAAAACACAAACGGAGTATTTAACAAATACAATTGATACTGCAATTACAGCGTTGCAAAACATTTCAAACCAATGGTACACAATGGGGTCAAAATACAATTCTTTACTTCAAAATGTAGATTCAATTAGTCCGAATGACCTTGTTTTCATTAAAGAGGATTTAAACATTGCGAAAGATAGCTGGAAAAACATTAAAGACTATGCAGAAAAGATTTATGCTGAAGATATTAAAGTAGTAGATACGAAAAAAGCATAATCGAATACGAATCGTTAGAGCGTTAAGTATTGATGAATGATTTGAAGCTCCTGTTCAGTTGTGAGCAGGAGCTTTTTATCGGACTTTAATGGGCGGTAAGACCCCCACCTCAAAATGCAGCGAAAGCAAAGAATTTAGGTGGGGATTGGGCTGCCCCTAAAAGTCCGATTGGTGAGGGCTGATTAAAGTTTCACTTTATACCCTTATAAAGAAAACAGGTGAAAAGTATGCAGAAACGATTTTATAAAAAGTGTCTTTTAACGTTAATGATGGCTGGGGTGGCAACGAGTAATGTATTTCCTTTACATCCTTTTGCAGCAGAACAAAACGTAAAAACATTGCAAGAAAGTGCGAAAAATTATTCGTTAGGGCCAGCTGGATTCCAAGATGTAATGGCGCAAACGACATCGAGCATATTCGCAATGGACTCCTATGCAAAATTAATTCAAAATCAGCAAGAGGCTGATTTGAGTAAAATAAGTTCGATTAATAGTGAGTTTAAAGGAAATATGATTCAGCACCAACGAGATGCAAAAATTAACGCGGCGTATTGGTTAGATCATATGAAGCCGCAAATTATGAAAACGGATCAAAATATTATTAATTACAATAACACTTTTCAAGCGTATTATAATAGTATGCTAATTGCGATTGATCAAAAAGATAGCGTAAAGTTAAAAGCGAATTTAGAAAAATTGTATGCGGATATTGTAAAGAATCAAAATGAGGTAGATGTATTATTAGGTAATTTGAAAGCTTTTCGCGATAGAATGGCGAAAGATACAAATAGCTTTAAAGCGGATACAAATCAACTAACCTCGATTTTAGCAAGTACGAATGCTGGTATTCCAGCTTTAGAGCAACAAATTAATACATATAACGATTCAATTAAAAAGAGTAATGATATGGTTATCGCTGGTGGTGTACTTTGTGTAGCGTTAATAACATGCCTTGCTGGCGGACCGATGATTGCCGTTGCGAAAAAAGATATTGCAAATGCAGCAAGAGAAATTGCCAATTTAAAGGATAGAATTTCTGGCGCACAAGCAGAGGTCGCAATTTTGACAGATGTAAAAAATAAAACAACAAACATGACTGAAACGATTGATGCAGCAATTACAGCATTGCAAAATATATCGAATCAATGGTATACAGTAGGGGCAAAATATAATAATTTACTACAAAACGTAAAAGGAATTAGTCCAGAAGAGTTTGCGTTTATAAAAGAAGATTTGAATACAGCGAAAGATAGCTGGAAAGACGTAAAAGATTATACAGAAAAATTACATGAAGGTGTGGCGAAGTAAACAGTGGGCTAGTTCCGCTGTTTATTTTTTGCCGAGAGTACCAACCTTCTTATCTCAAGGTATTTACTCTTCTTGGTATGATTGGTCGTCAGTTCTATTTATAAAAAATAGGCCTTAATAGAAATTTATATAATCCTTTCAAATAAGTGCAATTGGATATTAGCCATCTGTATTTTAAGTGCGAAATATATAGTTTGATCCTAAAATATTTCTCAACCTCAAAATTGCATGCATTCAAAATAATTGTGTTAATATTTAAATAATATGCAGGTAATATCTAAAGAGAGGGTGACGGGCGTATGAAAAATTCAGTTCCCCACGATTACCGTACCAGAAAAAAGGTATACATACCTTAGCGGAAGTTCACTATAAATTAGGGAATTATGAAAAGGCAAAATTCTTTATTGATGAAGGGCTAAAAGATTGTACGGAAGAATACCACCACCGTTATAATATCTTGAGTGCTTTAGTTAATAAGGTTTCTATTGAAAAATTAGAGTTTGTTGTTTTGGAAGCTATAGCTTATTTTAAGGAACAAAATATTTGGAAAGAAATTCAAAATTATTCTGAACTTTTAGCTAATGAGTGTTATAATGTAGGAATGAAGGATGAGGCTTCAGAGTATTATCGTATGAGTTATGAAGCTAAAATTTCAATAAAGGAAAAGGGGTATTTAAGATGAAAAAGATTAAGGTTTTCGTCATAAGTCTAGTAACTGTCACTTTATTATCTATTGGATTAAATAACCCTGAAATTCATCAAAATACATCAAAATACATCAAAAAAAGCACCTGTTGTACAACATATGACTGAACCAGGTGGAGGAATCTAGTAAAAGGTTCATTCCCCTTTTAAAAAACGATAATTATAATTCCTAAGAAAAGCCTATTTCCTAAAAAGAAATGGGCTTTTTAATATGTGGTAATACCCCATTGTCCATCAAGCGAAAATTTTAAGACGCTCTTATAACAAGAAATCAGCTCATCTTTTCTTAGCTGTCTAACAAAAATTAAATTTCACTAAAACAGGTAAATCTTGTTTTAATTTTTCACTTCAAACTGAAGATTTAATGCATATTACGTATGGAATTAAGAAAAAAGCATGAAAAAGGGACAAAAAATGGTCTCTTTACTAACCCTTACAGAAAACGCGAATGGAAATTCCATAAGTATGAGAAAAACAGTTTTTGATATCCTGGGCCTCATATACAACTTTTCTATGTTAAATAACTTGATTCTACCGTGCGTTTTTGAGCGGTCCTGTTATCGTTATTGCAGAAAATGCGTGAATTAAATGATAATGGATTTACATGTTTCACGCGTAACTATATTGAGTTAGTAAATCTACACAATAATGTTTCATTTCATACAGTAAGTGTAGTGGAAGTTCAGTTAGATAAAATTCTGTAGTCGAAATTTATTACATAAAGCTGTATAATGCTTGTAACGAAAGGGAAATACAGGAAAGGATTTGTATTGAGTTACTATGGATAAAGATAAACAACAATTAAGCGTTGAAGTTGCAAGATTATATTATCAATCAGATTATAGTCAGCAAGAAATTGCTAACAAACTAAATATTTCAAGACCGACGATTTCTAGGTTATTAAAGTACGCGAAAGAAAAAGGATTTGTTCAAATTAGTATAGCTGATCCATTTGCTGATTTAGATAACGTTGGAAATTTACTGAAAGAAAAGTACAATTTGTTAGAGGCGCATGTCGTATTTTCTCCAGTGCCAGAATACGCAACGATTACAGCGTATATTAGTAAATATGCAGCTGAGTATATGGAAAAGACGGTTAAAAATGGTGATATCGTTGGTGTAAGCTGGGGAATGACGATGTATGAAATCGCTAGAAAAATTGTACCGCAACATGTAAAAGGTGTAGAAGTCGTTCAGTTAAAAGGTGGTATTAGTCATTCGAGTGTAAATACATATGCGAATGAAACAATCGCTTTATTTGCAGATGCTTTTCAAACGACGCCAAGAAATCTACCCCTTCCAGTTATATTTGATAATGCAGTGACAAAGGAATTAGTAGAGCAGGATCGACATATTCATCACATTATCGAAATGGGGAAACAAGCAAATATTGCAATTTTCACTGTAGGGACAGTGCGAGACGAAGCGCTATTATTCCGATTAGGTTATTTCGATAAGGATGAAACAAGTTTACTCAAAAAACAATCGGTCGGTGACATTTGTTCACGTTTCTTTGATGGGGATGGAAATATTAGTAGTGAAGAAATTAATAAGCGGACCATTGGAATTGAGTTAGAGGAACTGAAATTAAAGAAACGTTCTATTTTAGTTGCTGGTGGTAATAGAAAAATAAAAGCAATTGATGGTGCGTTACGTGGCGGATATGCAAATGTATTAATTATCGATCAGCATACAGCAAAAGAACTGTTACATTATCAAAAAGATTAGAAATAAAAGGCTTTCTCAAGATATTAATTTTGAGAAAGCCTTTTATTTTGTTATGTATGAATTATGGGAGTGCTGTTTGAATACAAATTGCCTTTTTAAAAATAATTATGGATATTGAGATACATACTACCATTGTTAATATAAAAGTTTTGATTTTAAATAGGAAGTGTTTCTTAGTTAGAATGAGCTTTATTTACTATAGGAAAATTCCCTTTTTAAAAAGAATGAACAAAATTTCAAAAGTGTATTTACATTTGTTCAACTAAGAGTTAGAATGAAGTTGTTAAAAGATATGAGGAGTGAAGATAATGAACATTGCAAAGTTAATTGACCATACAATTTTAAAAGCTAATACTACTAAAGAAGATGTTATGAAAGTAATCGAAGAAGCAAAGGAATATAAATTCGCTTCTGTTTGTATTAATCCTACATGGGTAAAGCTAGCTGCTGAAGAATTAGCTGGACATGATGTAGATGTTTGTACTGTAATCGGTTTCCCATTAGGCGCAAGTACTACTGAAACAAAAGCTTTCGAAACAAAAGATGCTATCGCAAAAGGTGCAACTGAAGTTGACATGGTAATCAACGTAGGCGCTTTAAAAGATGGCGACGACGAACTTGTTGAAAAAGACATTTATGAAGTAGTACAAGCAGCAAAAGGAAAAGCTCTTGTAAAAGTAATCATTGAAACTTGCCTATTAACAGATGAAGAGAAAGTACGCGCTTGTGAATTATCAGTAAAAGCTGGTGCTGATTTCGTAAAAACTTCAACTGGATTCTCAACTGGCGGAGCAACTGCTGAAGATATCGCATTAATGCGTAAAACAGTTGGACCAAACGTTGGTGTAAAAGCATCTGGTGGCGTTCGTACACGTGAAGATGCAGAAAAAATGGTAGCTGCTGGAGCTTCTCGCGTTGGAGCAAGTGCTAGTGTTGCAATCGTATTAAATGATGCAAAAGGTGCTACAGATAACTACTAATCATTAATGATGTTAAAAGCAATAGATACACAAAGTAAAGTGTATCTATTGCTTTAACAATTGAAAAAGATGTAAGCGGATACGAATGGGAGGAGACGGCTTATGAAATACTTAATCGGTGTTTTAGGCCTCGTATTGATTTTAGGTATCGCTTGGCTTGCTAGTAATGATAGAAAAAAAGTCAAATATCGCCCAATCATAACGATGGTTATATTACAATTCATTTTGGGGTTTTTATTATTAAATACAAGTGTAGGGAATATATTAATTAGCGGAATAGCAGATGGTTTTGGAGAGCTATTAAAATATGCCGCTGACGGTGTGAATTTCGTATTTGGTGGATTAGTAAATCAAAAAGAGTTTTCGTTCTTTTTAAGTGTATTAATGCCAATCGTATTTATCTCAGCTTTAATCGGTATTTTGCAACACATTAAAGTGTTACCTATTATCGTGAAATCTATCGGTCTAGCATTAAGTAAAGTAAATGGAATGGGAAAACTAGAATCATATAACGCTGTTGCTTCTGCGATTTTAGGACAATCTGAAGTGTTTATTTCAGTTAAGAAACAACTAGGATTATTGCCAGAGAAAAGAATGTATACATTATGTGCATCTGCAATGTCTACCGTTTCAATGTCTATCGTTGGATCGTATATGGTGTTATTAAAACCGCAATATGTTGTAACCGCTTTAGTGCTTAACTTATTCGGTGGCTTTATTATCGCTTCTATTATTAACCCGTATGAAGTTACTGAAGAAGAAGATATGTTAGAAGTACAAGAGGAAGAGAAAAAGACTTTCTTTGAAGTATTAGGAGAATACATTATAGACGGATTTAAAGTTGCGATTACAGTAGCAGCTATGTTAATTGGTTTCGTTGCTCTTATCGCATTCATTAACGCTGTATTTAAAGGTGTAATCGGTATTTCATTCCAAGAAATTCTTGGTTATGTATTTGCGCCATTTGCATTTATTATGGGTGTACCTTGGCATGAAGCTGTTAATGCTGGAAATATTATGGCAACAAAATTAGTATCAAATGAATTTGTCGCTATGACAGATTTAGCACAAGGAAACTTTAATTTCTCAGATAGAACGACAGCGATTATATCTGTATTCTTAGTTTCATTTGCAAACTTCTCTTCAATTGGAATTATTGCAGGGGCAGTTAAGAGCTTAAATGAAAAGCAAGGGAATGTAGTCGCAAGATTTGGTTTGAAGTTGCTTTTCGGTGCAACATTAGTAAGTTTTTTATCAGCAACAATCGTGGGCTTATTATTTTAATAGATTCATATCATATAAAAAGGAATGGTGATTGTAATGAGAATGGTAGATATTATTGCGAAAAAACGTGACGGTAAAGAATTAACGACTGAAGAAATCAAATTCTTTATTAATGGATATACAGACGGAAGTATTCCTGATTATCAAGTGAGTGCACTTGCAATGGCAATCTTCTTTAAAGATATGACAGATCGCGAACGCGCAGATTTAACGATGGCAATGGTAGAGTCTGGAGAAACGATCGATTTATCAGCAATTGAAGGAATTAAAGTAGACAAACATTCAACTGGTGGTGTTGGTGATACAACAACATTAGTATTAGGACCATTAGTAGCTGCTTTAGATGTGCCAGTAGCAAAAATGTCTGGTCGTGGTTTAGGACATACAGGTGGAACAATTGATAAATTAGAAGCGGTAGAAGGATTCCACGTTGAAATTACGAAAGAGCAGTTCATTGATATTGTAAACCGTGACAAAGTAGCTGTTATTGGACAAACAGGAAACTTAACACCTGCAGATAAAAAGATTTATGCATTACGCGATGTAACCGGAACGGTTAACTCAATTCCTTTAATCGCAAGTTCAATTATGAGTAAAAAAATTGCAGCTGGTGCAGATGCAATCGTACTTGATGTAAAAACAGGTGCTGGCGCATTTATGAAAACAGAAGAAGATGCAAAAGAATTAGCACATGCAATGGTACGTATCGGAAATAATGTAGGACGTCAAACTATGGCTGTTATTTCAGATATGTCACAACCGCTTGGATTTGCGATTGGTAACGCACTAGAAGTGAAAGAAGCGATTGATACGTTAAAAGGTGAAGGTCCAGAAGATTTAACAGAATTAGTACTTGTATTAGGAAGTCAAATGGTTGTACTTGCGAAAAAAGCAAATACATTAGAAGAAGCGCGTGAAATGTTAATTGAAGTTATGAAAAACGGAAAAGCAACAGAGAAGTTTAAAGAGTTCTTAAGTAATCAAGGCGGAGATAGCTCAATTGTAGACAATCCAGAAAAAATGCCACAGGCGAAGTATGTAATTGATGTACCTGCAAAAACTTCAGGTGTTATTTCTAACATTGTTGCAGATGAAATTGGTATCGCAGCTATGTTACTTGGTGCTGGCCGTGCGACAAAAGAAGATGAAATCGATTTAGCAGTAGGATTAATGTTACGTAAAAAAGTTGGCGATGCAGTAAAAGAAGGCGAGCCATTCGTAACAATCTACGCAAACCGCGAAAATGTAGAAGATGTAAAAGCAAAAATTTATGAGAACATTTCTATTGCTGAAACAGCAGTGGCTCCTAAATTAGTGCATACAGTTATTACTGACTAATCATCATTACACTTACTTTGAGGAGGAAATAATATGGATAAGAAAAAATATATTGAAGAAGCAAATAAAATGTTAGAAAAAGCATATATTCCGTATTCAAAATTTCCTGTTGGTGCAGCGTTAGTTACGAAAGAAGGTAAAATCTATACTGGTTGTAACATAGAAAATGCTTCTTACGGCTTATGTAACTGCGCAGAAAGAACAGCGATCTTTAAAGCAGTATCAGAAGGTGAGCGCGACTTTAGTTACTTAGTTATTACAGGAGAAACGGACGGACCGATTTCACCGTGTGGTGCTTGTAGACAAGTAATTGCTGAATTCTGTGAACCGAAAATGCCTGTATTACTAACGAATGTAAAAGGCGATGAAAAAGAAGTGACTGTTGAGCAATTACTGCCAGGTGCTTTCTCAATAGAAGATTTAAAATAAGTTGAAAAACCCTTCCACAAATATAAATTGTGGAAGGGTTTTTTATATTTAAATGTTGAATGTAATATTTTGTTCATATTCCGTTCATAAACTTTGCGTAAAATGATTGCAGCGAATAATAGAAAGTTTACAGCAGGAGGAATAGAATGAAGAAATTATATAATGCAGCATTCAGCTACTTAATTATCGGTTTATTATCAGGAGTTTTTGCAAGAGAGTACTCGAAAGCACAAGGAATTAAAGGATCGACAATGTTGCAATTGGTGCATACACATGTGTTAGTACTTGGTTTCGTCTTCTTTTTAATTGCTTTGGGTCTATTTAAAGTATTTCATGTACAAGAAACAAAGAGCTTTTGTGCATGGTTTGTAGTTTATAATGTAGGATTACTTTTTACTATTGCTACAATGCTATGGAGAGGTCTTCTACAAGTAAATGGAGCTGACTTTAACGGTTTAAGCCATATGGCTGGATTAGGTCACGTTATTATAAGTATCGGGCTCGTTTGGTTTATGATTTTACTTAAAAAGTCCGTTAAATAGATAGGAGTGGAAAATATGATAGCACTTTTATCAAGTATTGTAGCAGTCTGTATGGCTGTTGGTGTCATGTTTCTTCGCTTTAAAGCAGCGAAAAAGCCGGTAACGAAAAAGAAAATAATATTGCCGCCAATTTTTATGAGTACTGGAGCAATGATGTACTTTTTACCGGAATTCCGATTAACGTCGTTAGAAATAATAGAAGCAATTATTGCAGGGCTTATTTTCTCCATATTTCTTATAAAAACAACGAAGTTTGAGATAAGAAATGAACAAATATATATGAAACCGTCAAAAGCATTTATATTTATTTTAATCGGGCTATTAGCTGTACGAGTAGCGTTGAAATCATATTTAAGTCAATCGATTGATTTAGCGGAGTTAAGTGGAATGTTTTTCTTACTTGCATTTGCCATGATTGTGGCATGGAGAATTGCGATGTATAGTTCGTTTACTAGATTAGAAAAGACAATAAAAAGAGCTGGAATTTCTAAATAGGAAATCCAGCTCTTTTTATGTTTTATTAAAATTCTTTAGCGCGGAACTCATTTGCTTAATTTTAAACGTATTTGAGCATCTTGTAATGCGGCTGGTGTAACGTTATGACCATTTTGATCCACAATTTTTGTGTTTAATAAAATGGAATCTAGGCTTCCACGAAATGTTTGTGTATAGTTTTGACGCAACATTTGTTGTTCTTGTTTTTCATCAACTGTTAATCCAGATACTTTTTCTTTTTTTGATAATTCGTTAATACGGAATAAAATGTTTTTCATTTGTTTCACCTCTAGTTAAAGTTAATTACATTAGTTACTTACTAATGTATAGTTATTTTAACGTGTAATTTTAATTATGTCAACACCATCAAAAAAGGTTAAAAATTGACGAAAAATTGTAACAATAATAAAATGAATTGATTAGATAATTATTTTTTTTATCATACATAGAACGCTAGGGGGATTATTATGAAATCAACATTTTTTGCTCAAAATAGAGAACGATTAGTAAACACATTACCAGAGGAATCTATTACTATTTTATTTGCTGGACAAGCACCTCATATGTCAGCGGATGCACATTATAAATTTGTGCCGAATCGAAATTTTTACTATGTAACAGGAATCGATGAACCAAATGTTATTTTCATGTTGAAGAAGGTTGGAGGTAGTGTAGAGGAAACACTTTTCATTGAAAAGTCAGATCCAGTAATGGAAAAGTGGGTTGGTAAAACAGTTTCTAACGAAGAAGCAGAGAAAATTTCAGGTATAAAGAAAGTTGTATATTTAGATAGCTTTGAAAAGACAATGTCAAATGTACTTTTCACTGAAAATGTGAAGCATCTTTATTTAGATTTAGAGCGTCGTGAGTGGAATGGTACGGAGACAAAAACGCTAGCATTTGCTAAACATGTAAGAGAACAATATCCACACGTAACAATTGGTAATGTATATCCGAATATTTGTGAATTGCGAGTGTTTAAAACAGAAGAAGAAATTGAAATTATGAAAGAAGCGATTGCTGTAACGAAAGAGGGCATTTATAACGTACTTAAGCATGCAAAAGCAGACATGATGGAGTATGAATTAGAAGCTCAGTTTGATTTCACATTGAAATCATCTGGCATTAAACATCATGCGTTCAATACAATTTTGGCAAGTGGGAAAAATGCTACAGTTCTTCATTATGAAGATAATGATGCGCAAATTCAAAATGGTGATTTAGTATTACTAGATTTAGGTGCTCAAAAAGACTACTATAATGCTGATATTAGTTATACATTCCCGGCAAATGGAACATTCTCTAGTCGCCAAAAACAAATGTATAATATTGTATTAAAAGCATTGAAAGAAACAACAGAGATTATTAAGCCGGGCTTAAAGTTCGCTGCATTAAATGAGCATGCTAAAAAAGTACTCGCAGAAGGGTGTAAAGCGGTTGGTTTAATTCAAGAAGATGAAGAGTTATCAAAATACTATTATCATGGTGTCAGCCATTTCCTTGGCCTAGATACGCATGATGTAGGAACATATAAAGATAGAGTGTTAGAAGAAGGTATGGTTATAACAATTGAACCTGGTCTTTATATTGAAGAAGAATCAATTGGAATTCGTATTGAAGATGATATTCTTGTAACGAAAGATGGACATGAAAACTTGTCAAAAGATATCATTAGAGAAGTGGAAGAGATTGAAGAGTTTATGAGAGAAAATAATGTACATGTAAAAAAAGATGAGGTTGTTACGAAATAATAAGTAGAAAAGGTGCTCAATTTTGAGCGCCTTTTTATTTTGTTCATTTTAAATCTCCATATTTTCTTGAAAATCATCTTCTACAATGATTTTGACAAAGAAAAAGGAGGGATTTTCCATGAAGCGATTTGTATTAACAGCTGTTACGGTCTCTGTAATATTTTTAATTGCTGCATGTTCTGCGACTACAAATACAACAAATGATCATAAAAATATGAAAGATAAAAAAACATCACAGACTGAAACAGCTACAAAACCATTGAAGGTTGAAAAAGGACCAGAAGTTACTTTAATAGCGAGAGAAGAAAAGCAAAAGTTAGGTAACGGTGTTATTGTTCCAGTCTGGACATTTAATGGCTCATCTCCTGGTCCAGAAATTCGGGTGAAAAAAGGTGAACAAGTGAAAGTGACATTAAAAAATGAATTATCTGCACCAGTATCTATTCATTGGCATGGATATCCTGTCCCAAATAATATGGATGGAATTCCAGGCGTGACACAAGATGCGGTTGAACCTGGAAAAAGTTTTACCTACGAATTTGAAGCGAACGTCCCAGGAACGTATTGGTATCATTCACATCAAGATTCTGTAAATCAATTAGATAGAGGCTTGTATGGAGCGCTTATTGTAGAAGATACAAATGAAAAGTATGATAAAGATTACACATTAATGTTAGATGAATGGATAACAGGTAAAGAGGAAATTAATAAGCAGTTAAAAGAAATGACAAAAGGGCAAACAGGTAATAAATCTAAGGATAATGAAAATACGAAAAAGAATGATGATATGAAAGGCATGGATCATTCTGATATGGACATGGGCAGTGATAAAAAAGATTCAGGCAATATGGCAGGAGTGGGCCATGGAAATATGAAGATGGAAGGTCATGATATGAGTACGTATGATTTATTCACAATCAATGGTAAAAGCGGGGATTTAGTAGAACCATTAAAAGTGAATAAGGGAGATAAAGTTCGTCTTCGACTCGTTAATGCTGGTTATCTATTACATGATATACATGTTCACGGTCATGATATAAAAGTTATTGCGACAGATGGTCAACCAATAAACGATCCAAAACTTATAAAGGATCAAGTTATTTCAATTGCACCGGGTGAACGTTATGATATTGAATTAACTGCTAATAATCTTGGGAAATGGTATGTTGAAGATCATTCAGAAAATAAAGGTGCAAAAGGCATGAAAGTTGTTATTGAATATGAAGGTAGTAAAGAGATGAAAGATAAAGCAAACAAAAAAGAAAAACTACCGAAATTAGATATGACGGCATATGGTGCTAAAAAACTTGGTGGTTTCACGTTAAATCAGCAGTATACTACCACATATAATATGGACTTAAATACGCAAATGAATGGAAATGAAATGGTATATACAATTAACGGAAAAGTATTTCCGGATATCGACCCAATTTCAGTGAAAAAGGGTGATTTAGTAAAAGTAAAATTGGTGAATCGTTCTAAAATGGACGATCACCCAATGCATTTACATGGTCACTTCTTCCAGGTGTTGAGTAAAGATGGAAAACCGATAGAAGGTTCTCCAATTGTGAAAGATACTTTGAACTTAAAACCAGGAGAAGAATATGAAGTAGCCTTTGTAGCAGACAATCCGGGTGATTGGATGTTCCATTGTCACGATTTACATCATGCTTCAGCAGGGATGGTAACGGAAGTGAAATATACAGATTATAAATCTGACTATGTTCCAAACCCAAACATTCCTAATAAGCCAGAATAATAGGAAGCAGTTATCCTATGGATAGCTGCTTATTCATTTTCGGTGCTATATGTTGATCATGCCCGGGTGAAGGCGGGGGAGTATGATCTGGGAATGTCACGAATACGGCCACGATAATTACCACACTAATTGAAAGTAATAACAAAAAACGCTGTTGGATAAAAGTAGAAAAGGTTTCTGATAAAATTTGAATGATACATGACATAGTTATTGTTATCGTAAGTAAAAGGCTAATAAACAGTATACTGTGAGCTTGTTGAGCATTTAACATTTCTGTAATCATTGCTCCCATCATACTTGCCATTAATCCAGAGAACATGCCTTCTAAAGCAGTATATAGGTGAAAACGTAGACCAACTACAAAACCGATACAACCACTAATCGAAATCGCAAGCAAAGTAGAATAGAGTAATTCTCCTTTAAAAAGAATACCTAAATAAAATCCTATGCTTAAACCGATACTCATACTAAAAGACATGATAAATACCATATACTCCATTAGGGTACCGTTACGTTTAGAAATATATGATGTGATAATAATCGAGATACAACAAAGTGTTAAGGCAGTTAACGTATAAGCAAACATCATGATACCTCCCTGTCTTATCGTTCATTTCATCATATGTTCATATGGAGAGAAATCATGCGTATTTAAATCTGCATATTATCTGCACAATTTAATTAATGTGAGTAAGAAGGCTCCTGATTTTTTGGGACGTCTTTTTAATTATGAGCATGTGAATGTAAGAGTTAAATGAAGAGTTTCTATTGTGAAGCCATAAAGAATAAGCGTATAATATTATAGTTATCCCATTACAGGGAGTAACCCGCGAATGATAAATAAGATTGTTGTTTTATCATCGCTTCTAAACAGATAGACAACGAAAGTAACACTGGAATACAGATAGGGAGTTATAAAATGAAATTAATTATTGCCGAGAAACCAGATCAAGGTTTGGCTCTTGTTTCACAGTTTAAATATCGCCGGAAAGATGGTTATTTAGAAGTAGAAGCAAATGAGTTATTTCCAAATGGAGCGTACTGTACATGGGCAATTGGTCATTTGACGCAGTTATGTAATCCAGAACATTATCACGCAGAGTGGAAAAAATGGTCACTTGATACGTTACCTATGATTCCAGAGCGTTTTCAATTTGAAGTAACAAAGTCAAAGTATAAGCAATTTAACGTTGTGAAACAGCTGTTACATAATCCTCAAGTAACAGAAATTATTCACGCGGGCGATGCTGGGCGTGAAGGGGAACTGATCGTACGAAATATTATTAATCTTTGTAACGTGCAAAAGCCGATGAAGCGTCTATGGATTTCGTCTTTAACGAAGCAAGCTATTTACCAAGGGTTTAAAAATCTACTTGATGAATCAGATACAATTAATACGTATTACGAAGCATACACAAGATCTTGTGCTGACTGGGTTGTTGGTATGAATGCATCACGTGTCTTTAGTATTTTGCTAAAGAAAAAAGGAATGAATGATGTATTTTCTGCTGGTCGTGTCCAGACACCAACGTTAGCATTGATTGTAAAGCGAGAGAAAGAAATTGAAAACTTTAAGTCAGAGCCTTTCTGGGAAGTGTTTGCAACCTTTAATATAGAAGGAAAGAAATATGACGGAAAATGGGAAAAGGATAATGAATCCCGCTTAAAAGACCCTGATATGGCGAATAAAATTGCGGCATTTTGCCAAGGGAAACCGGCTGTTGTGAAGGAAATGAAAACGGAGCGTAAAGAGTTTCAGCCGCCACTTTTATTTAACTTATCATCACTGCAAGCAACGGCAAATAAAGCCTTTAAGTTTTCACCGAAAAAGACGCTTGATATAACGCAAGCACTATATCAAAAAGGAATTGTTTCTTATCCACGTTCAGATTCCAACTATGTTACACAAGGGGAGGCAGCAACGTTCCCGGATATTTTACAGAAGTTAAGTCAGTTTGATGAATATAAAGGTTTATTACCAGCTCCGGTTGAATCGATTATGAATAATAAGCGTTATGTGAATGAAAAGAAAGTAACAGATCACTACGCAATTATTCCGACAGAGCAAGTTACAAATCCAAGCAGACTATCAGGTGATGAAAAGAAAATTTACGATATGATCGTAAGAAGGCTTATTGCAGCTCATTATGAAGTTGCAATCTTTGACTATACAACGATTGTAACGCTTGTAGATGAACGTGCTGAATTCATTTCAAAAGGAAAACAGCAAATTCAAGAAGGATGGCGTAAAGTTATTTTCCAAGACGATAAAGATGACGAAACCATTCTTCCAATTGTAGCTGAAGGTGAAGAAGGAAAAGTTGTAAAGGTGAAAGTGAAAGAAGGAAAAACACAACCACCGAAGCGTTATACTGAAGGACAACTTATTACGTTAATGAAAACAGCTGGTAAGTATTTAGAGAATGAAGAGCTGGAGAAAGTATTAAAGAAAACAGAAGGTTTAGGTACGGAAGCGACTCGCGCTGGAATTATTACGATGCTGAAAGACCGTAAATATATAGATGTGAAGAAAAACCAAGTGTATGCAACCGATAAAGGAAAAGTATTAATTACTGCAATCGGTGATAAAATACTGGCTTCACCAGAAATGACAGCGAAATGGGAGCAGCGCCTTGCGGAAATCGGCGAAGGTACAGCATCACCAGCAACTTTTATGGAACAAACGAAAAAGTTATCAGCTAAAATTATTGAAGATGCGGTTGAAATGTCTGAGAAGTGGGATTTCACCGGATTACATGTTGAATCGATTGAGCGAAAAGGATCGAAATTTACAACAGGTAAAAAGGTTGGTAGCTGTAAAAAATGTGATGGCGATGTAATTGATAAATCAACGTTTTACGGCTGTTCTAATTACAACACCACACAATGTGATTTTACCATCTCGAAGAAAATATTAAGTAAAACAATTTCGCAAAAGAATATGACTAAGCTTTTAAAAGGTGAAAAGACGGATTTAATTAAAGGCTTTAAAAAGGGCGAAAAAACATTTGATGCGAAGTTAGAGTGGAAAGATAATAAGATTAATTTTGTGTTTGAGAATTAAGTTGTTTCAACAAATAAAAAAATATGATAATTAAAATGTATCCTATAGAATAGACACTTAAAAAAGTCTATACTATAGGATATTTTTTTGAATAAGGAGTGCTATTTATTTTTATTTGAAATAAAATATACAATAAAAAAATCTTTATAATTGATAATTATTTATTGTAAAACAATAAATTTTGTATTAAAATCAATATCGTGATAAATCAGTGAGGTGCTTTTTATAGAAAGGTAACAACACTGTTTTTTATTAGAGGAGGTAAAACTATGAACGATCACAATTTGATTATTGAAAATATGGATAACCCTCATGAGTTGGAGAGAATGTATAGAAAAGACCCGAAAGCTTTTAGAAAGTCATTCTCACAAGCATGGGATGAAAAACCTGATTCTCAGGTTCTAGCTGCTTGGTATGAAAGATTACATTTCAAGGAGACGGCAAATAAAGAAAAAGTATCGCTGTTTCAAAAAGGTTTCTTATTCATGGGCATGCTAGCTATTTTAGCAGGGCTAAGCACGAAAATCATTTTCCACTTTGTTGAGCAGGAAGCAATTGCTCCAATTAACTTGGCTTTTGGTGTAATTCCCTTTATCGCTGCTTATTTTGTTTACAATAATAATCCGAAAAAAAGTATTATTTATTCCCTTGCAGCGTTGTTCCTAATTGCCGGGTTGTATCTCAATATGTTGCCATTAAATTATAAAGACAGCAGTATCCTTGCGTATTTACATCTTCCTATATTGCTATGGGTCTTATTGGGACTTGCGTTTACGGGAAATGAATATTCAAAAGGCAGTACAAGATTAGCGTATATTAAATTTAATTTAGAATATTGCCTTCTCTATGCGAGCATGGCAGTGAGTGGAATGATACTAGCAATATTCACCATGCGATTATTTAGCTTTGTTGACTTGGATATAGGAGAGTTCTATTTTAGTAATGTTGTTTTATTTGGAGCTGCCGCTCTCGCTGTAGTGGCTGCATACTTAGTATCATTGAATCTTAAACTTGCTAAAAATATTACGCCATACATATCTAAAATTTTTAGTCCGCTTGTCTTGATCACATTGTTTATTTATCTTATAACGGTAATTTGGGTCGGGAAAAATCCATTCTTGGATCGTAATTTTCTAATGGCCTTTAACGGAATACTCCTTGGTGTATTGGCTGTTACTATATTTTCTATCGTTGAGAGTGATTCAGACGAGAAAAAGAGCATTTCAGATTATATAAATTTCGCCTTAATTGTTCTGGCACTTATTATTGACACTGTAGCATTGTCAGCCATCGTATTCAGACTTTCTTCTTACGGTATTACACCTAATAGACTTGCTGTTTTAGGAGTAAACATACTGATTTGGGCAAATCTCATTTGGATTATGTTTTCCTATATGCGTTTCTTGCAAAACAAATCAGGACCGACAGCTATCCAAGATGCTGTTACGAAGTATTTGCCAATTTACGGACTTTGGGCAGCTTTCGTTATATTTACGTTTCCTTTAATTTTTAATTAGAAAGGAACTGTTAATGTAACGACAAATTTGTTAAAAGAGGATGATAGATGTCATCCTCTTTTAACTGCATCGAAAAATATATTGAAATCATTTTGATGTAATATATAAAAAAATTCAGATAATGGAATAAAAACTTCTTATTAAGAGAGGTGGAGGGACTGGCCCTTCGAAGCCTCAGCAACCTAATGTTATATAAAGGTGCTAAATCCTGTAGGATCTAAAAGTCCTAAAAGATAAGAAGATGGTTATAAGTAAACCTTCTTCTTATTTTGAAGAAGGTTTTTTGTATTTTAAAGGATGGTGACGAAGAGAAGGAGAAGAAGAATATGTGAGTAGAGGGGAGAGTACAGTGAAAAGTGAAGTTAGTAATATACAAGAGAATAGCTCTAGTATATGGAGTAATAAAGTTTTTTCTTATTTTTTCTTAGCAAGTTGTATTTCTTTAATAGGTAATTCTATGGTTACACTTGTTTTACCGTTATGGGTAATGAATTTAACAAACTCGCCATCACTCGTTTCGGGGGTAAATATTGCAATTGCAACGGCGGCAATTTTATTTGCACCTGTAACAGGAACGTTAGCAGATCGAATGTCGAGAAGAAAGCTTATGATAATTGCGGATGTTATGAGATGTATCGTTATGATTTTAATTGCAGTTATAGCATTTTATAATAAAATGCTATACATTCCGTTACTAATTTTACTTATCATACGTTCAATTGGGAGTGCTTTATTTACTCCAGCTTCAAATGCAGCGTTAGTAACATATGTGGAAGAAAAGCATGTTCAACAGGCGATTACGCTGAGGCAAATATCAATACAAATCATATCGGTCGCCATTCCTTTAATGGCTAGCTTTTTAATTAGTATTTTTAATTTTCATGGAGTATTTTTATTAGATGCAATTACATTTGTTGTATCATTTTTAATTTTAATGAGAATCAAATTTCCACGTGAATTAAAAGTAGAGAAGAAGAAGCCTTTTTATGAAGATTTTAAAGAGGGATTTTCTGTTATTAATAGTAACAAATCGTTGAAGACATTACTAATGAGCGCTGCGGTCATTAATTTACTTGGAGCAGCATGTATACTTTCACTGCAAGTAATAGTTGTTAGAGAAATGAATCTTTCTACGCGATGGTATAGTATAGTTTTTGCGGCATCACCGATAGGGATTTTAATAGGAGCATTTATTACGAAAAAGATTCGTACATATAAAACGATTACGACTGCTTTTATATGTACTGCGATTATGGGAATTTTTAATGCGGCAATGGGTACGACGTTAAATCCGATATTATTTTCAGTTTATTATTTCCTGTCAGGAATTGCATTTGGAGTAAGTAATGTATATTTTGGAGTGTTGTATAGAAAGTTAATTCCAAATGAAGTGCAAGGAAGATTTTTCGGTTTCTTAAATTCGTTATTACTAGTATCAACTCCGATAGGAATTGCAATAACTGGATATTCCCTAGAGTCAATTTCCGCGTCTATTATATTTATTATTATTGGGATTATTACGTTTGTAGTTTCGGTTATTTCATTTGTATTGATACATAAGAAATAAGTGTTGTATGAAATTTTTCAAAAATAAAAAACGTCCTATTACGGGACGTTTTTTATTATGCGTATTGTCGTTTTTTCTTAATAAGTAACAACACCTGTGAAACACAAGCAAGTACTGGTAGCTCAATTAACGGTCCAATAACGAGTGCAAGTGCAATAAGAGGCTCATTTGGAAAAGCTGTTACAGCAATAGCAAGTGCAACAGGTGAGTTTCTTGCTAACGTTGTTAAGTTTAGACTTACTGTATCTTTATAAGATAAACGCATAACGCGCCCGATAAATTGTCCTAGTACAAAATTAATGATGAAGAACAATAGAACAGGAATGAGTAATAATAAAACGACATTCATATTTTGTAGTAAATATTTACCTTGTGATGCAAACATTGCTACGATTGCTAAACTTAAAAATACAATTTGGGCAGAGCTGAAAAACGGAATGAGTTTATTCTCGAGCGTTTCAGCTTTTTTCAGTTTATTCATAATGAATTTTGTAGCGTGTGCAAGTAAAAATGGTAAGACGATTACGATAACAATACTTTCTACTAAAACAGAAACCGCTACAGTCTTCATAACACCAGCGAATAAAAATAAATAAATGGGAAGGAGTAGTACTTGTAAAATTAAATTTACAGGTAAAATCGCAGTAGAAAGTGCTACATTTCCTTTCGCTATTTCAGTAAAGATTAAGTACCAGTCTGTACACGGAGTAACCATTAACATAATAAATCCAACCCAAAGTGCGGGATGATCTGAAAGAAATAGTGCACCTAATCCCCAAGCGAGTAAAGGTGTCCATAAAAAGTTAATAGTAAGACTTGTTCCCGCAAATTTTAAATTGTGAAATCCGTTTTTTATTTCTTTTAATGGGATGCTGAGGAATAATCCATATAGCATGAAAAATAAGAAGGGAACAATAAATTTGTCTGAATACATATGTATGAAATTAAATTGTCCGAGTACGATGCCGCATGTAACAGCAAAAAGAATAATAAAAGTTTGAATCTTTTCTATAGTGCTCATGAATAAATCCTTTCTAAAATATGAATTTTCCTCTCTAATTTTATTATACAAGTAATAAAGTCGTATTTGGTATTCAATTGTATTTTAGTAAATATTTTTAATTTGAGATTTATTTTTTTATTAAAAGTTACTTGACTAAAGTAAGTTACTATATTACAATCACTTACATAAGGTAATTAAATAACAAAAAGTTTTTTGTATCTTTACTTAAGGTATCTATTGGAACTTTTTATCCGACTTTAATGGGCAGTAAGACCCCCATCTCAAAATTCAGCGAAAGCAAAGAAATTAGGTGAGGATCAACTGCCCATAAAAGTCCGATTGGTGAGGGCTGATAATCAGTGGGGGATGAAGAACCCCACTGATTAAAGTTTCACTTTATTAGAATAAGAATTTTTGTGATGATGAATAATGAATATGATAAGAAAGTTTAGGTGAAGAAAATGGGATTATTTAGCTCGTTATTTGGTAAAAAAGAAGAAAATCAAAAAGTAGAGGAGAATAAAACAATGTCAAAAATATTATTTGTAAAAGCAAACGATCGTCCAGCGGAGCAAGCAGTTAGTTCAAGAATGTATGAAACATTTGTAAGTGCTTATAAAGAAGCAAACCCCAATGCAGAAATTACGGAGTTAGATTTATTTGCATTAGATCTTCCGTATTACGGAAATATTGCTATTTCAGGTGGATATAAACGTAGTCAAGGAATGGAGTTAACAGCAGAAGAAGAGAAGGCTGTAGAAACCGTAGATCAATATTTAAATCAGTTTTTAGAAGCTGATAAAGTTGTATTTGCGTTCCCGCTATGGAACTTCACAGTACCAGCACCATTAATCACATATATTTCATACTTATCTCAAGCTGGAAAAACATTTAAATATACAGCAAATGGTCCAGTAGGTTTAGCTGGTGATAAGAAAGTTGTTGTGTTAGGTGCTCGTGGTTCAGATTACTCTTCAGAACAAATGGCTCCTATGGAAATGGCCGTTAATTATGTAACGAATGTACTTGGATTCTGGGGAATTACAAATCCAGAGACTGTTGTAATTGAAGGGCACAACCAATATCCAGATCGCTTACAGCAAATTGTTGAAGAAGGTTTAGAGAACGTTAAGAAAGTAGCGGCGAAATTTTAATTAATTGATAGTAAAATGGAAAAACCAACATGGATGACCATGTTGGTTTTTTAGTCTATTTCTATGTTAAAAAATGTATATTTGTAAAATAAATGAAAAGTTTAAAAATAGTATTGCAAAATATTATATATCAAACTATAATGAGTTCAAGAATAGTTGATACTTAAGTTAAATATTCAGAAAATTCAATTAGTTAAAATTGGAAATGACATAGGTTATTTTGAATGGAGGTTATATTATGACGAATAAAGTACCGTTTTCGTTCATAGTTGTTATTGGTTTAATGTTATTTGCACTATTTTTTGGGGCAGGAAATTTAATATTCCCAGCAATGCTTGGTCAATCGGCAGGAGAGAATGTGTGGATTGCTAACGCTGGATTTTTAGTAACAGGTGTAGGTTTACCGTTGCTAGGAGTATTGGCATTTGGTATTTCAGGTAAAGAAGATTTACAATCGTTAGCAAGTCGCGTGCATCCAGTATTCGGCATTGTATTTACGACAGTTTTATATTTAGCGATTGGTCCACTATTCGCTATTCCGAGAACAGGCAGCGTTTCTTATGAAATTGGTATTAAGCCTTTTGTACCAGAAGCTATGGATTCTTCAGCACTCATTCTTTTTACAATTATATTTTTTAGCATCACTTGTTTTTTTTCGCTAAATCCCGCGAAAATTGTCGATATTGTAGGAAAAATCTTAACGCCAATTAAATTAACGTTTATTGGGATTTTAGTAGTATTTGCTTTTATTCATCCAATGGGAGAAATGCAAGCACCCGCAGAGGCATATACATCACATGCGTTCTTTAAAGGGTTCCAAGAAGGTTACCTAACAATGGATACGTTAGCATCATTCGTATTCGGTATTATCATCATCAATGCGATTAAAGAAAAGGGCGCAAAAACAAAAAAAGACATTATGATTGTTTGTGCAAAAGCAACATTGATTGCTGCATCTATTTTAGCAATGATTTATTCAGCACTTTCATTTATGGGAGCTTCAAGTGTTGCAAAACTTGGTCATTTAGATAATGGTGGTGCAGTATTAGCAAAAGTTTCAAACTATTATTTCGGGTCATACGGTGGAATTATATTAGGTATTATGGTTACAGCAGCATGTTTAACTACTAGTGTAGGACTTGTTTCAGCATGTTCTTCATTCTTCCATAAGCTATTCCCGAATGTTTCGTATAAAAAGATAGCAATCATCTTATCAGTGTTCAGTGCAGTTGTTGCGAATGTAGGTTTAACGCAATTAATTGCAATTTCTGTTCCTGTATTAATCGCAATTTATCCACTAGCAATCGTATTAATTTTCCTAACACTTCTTCACCCATTATTTAAAGGGCGAGCAGAAGTGTATCAAGGTAGCTTGTTAATAACATTTATTGTAAGTATGTTTGATGGATTAAATGCAGCTGGTATGAAATTAGTAGTAGTGAACGATCTTCTTACTAATTTACTTCCAATGCATGAAGTAGGATTAGGTTGGATCTTCCCAGCGATTATCGGTGGATTTATCGGATATGGCATTAGTGTTTTAAAAGTGAAAAATAAAGTTCAACCAGTAGCTAGTACGAATAAGAAAATAGGTTAAATAAAAAAGTTATAGAACTTGTTTCTATAACTTTTTTTGTTACTATTAATAATGAGAAAAAATAAAGTAGTAGGGGAAATAAAATGAAAAAAACAATTGATCATATCGGCATCGCAGTTCGAGATATAGATAGTACGATACGTTTTTATGAAAAGGTGTTGTCAGGAACTTTAATAGATCGTTACGTAAGTGAAGCGCCTGGTGTTGAAAGCGAAGTAGCCATTCTTGAAGTGGATGGAGATAGAATTGAATTACTTGCGCCTACGAATAATACGACATCTCCAATAGCGCGCTTTATTAAACAAAAAGGTAAAGGTGTTCATCACGTGGCATATCGTGTCGATGATTTAAATGTGGCCCTAGAAGAGCTAAAAGAACAAGGTATTCGAACGTTAGAGCATACACTTCGAATTAATAAGCACGGTAGAAGACTAATATATCTTAACCCAGCGGATACAGAGGGAACAATCATTGAGTATTGTGATTATCCGGAAGAGAAGTAGAGAAATTTTATGATGGAAGAAGGGCATTACGTAATAACGTAATGCCTTTTTTATTTATGTATTTCACACTTTCTTCACAAATGATTCACGATTACTTTTCTTCCTCAGGAACTTACATAAATATATTTTATGATATAATAACAATCTACTTTAAAAATATAAGCTGTATCTATGAAGGTAGTTACTATTGTATTAGAAGTTTAGCGGTGAGAGACAAACAAAGAGTTATACCGTATAGAAGATTATATTTAATAAGGTTAATATTTCGCCGAAGAATAAAACCTGAGAATTTTAAGGAATGAAAGTATAGCGATGAGGAAGAAAGAAGTGAAATGATTGTGAAAGTAATGAAAAGGTTAGGGGCATGGCTATTCATTGCATGTGTGCTTATTATATTGATACCAAAAAGTGCATCTGCTCATGCGTACATTGTGAAATCAAACCCTGCTGAAAATGAAACGTTGAAGAAAGCACCAGCTGTTGTGCAAATTGAATTCGATGAGGACATACAAGTCTCAAGTTTTAATACATTGTATGTGAGAGATACATCAGGTAAAAGGGTCGATTTAAAAGATGCTAATATTGATAAAAAAAATAAAAAGCTATTAGAAGCTGGATTAAAAGAGAATCTCAAAAACGGTCTCTACTCTATTCAGTGGAAAGTGATTTCAGCTGATGGCCATCCAATTCAAGGAGTTATTCCATTCCGTATTGGATTAGCAGAAGCGGGAGTAGACGATGTAAAGGTAGAAGAGATGGGGTATGTCCCGCAAATTGATATGATTATGGAACGTGGAATTTTATATACAAGTTTCTCACTATTTATAGGAGTGCTCTTCTTTAATCTTATTATGTATAAGGGTAATGCAACCTCGGTACGATCAAGGAGTAAGAACATAATATGGATCTCCTTATTTGGGATATTGATTAGTTTGTTATTCAATCTACCACTACAAGCGAAAATAAATGCGGATGTTTCATGGCTAGAAGCATTCAATCCTTTACTATTAAAAGAAACATTACAGCTTTCTGTCTTTGGTTATATATGGATTACTCAAATGACTCTTATTAGTTCGCTTATAATCGTTACGTATTTTGCGATGAGGCGTGAGAAGCTGTCGTCGTTTCAAGTATGGAGCGTTCCAATAGTATTGTTTATTGGGCTACTTGTTATGAAAGTATTTAATAGTCATGCATATGGTTTAAAGTTTAAAGACATTGCTGTCGTTATGGATTTTTTACATTTATTAGCAGCTTCATTATGGATTGGTGGTCTATCGTCCATTATTCTTCTTTTACGTAAAGAGGATGACAAGTGGAGTATGTATTGGGATATGATTAAGCGTTTTTCACCGTGGGCAACAGGTGCGGTCATTGTGATTTTAATAACAGGTCTTTTTAACAGTACATTCTTTATTCCAACAATCCACTCGTTATTTGATACGAAGTATGGATTAGCTTTATTAGCAAAGATACTTTTATTCATTTTCATGGGGATATTGGGAATTATTCATTATGTGAAAGGGAGAATGAGAGCGGAGCAAGGATTAGGTGCTACGGTGAAAGTAGAGTTTATCATTGGAATTATCATTTTCGTAATCGTAGCTTTTATGACAAACGTACAAACACCACCGATGCCTCCTACTGGACCTTTTACAGAGAGTAAACAATTAGATAATGGATATGAACTTACGTTACATGTAAGTCCTAATAGAGTAGGACAAAATATATTCCATATTACTTTAAAGGATGAGAATGGACAACCTGTTACTGATATGGAACAAATTATATTAACTACGCAATCGTTAGATATGAATATGGGAAAAGGATCATTTAAAGTTTCGGGAGTTTCACCGGGAGAATATGAAGCAGAAGGTATGTATATTAACATGACAGGCAACTGGAATATACAAGTACATGGATTAACAAAGTCTCTTGATAGCTTTGATACGGATTATAAATTTATTGTAGGTGGCAGATAAAGAGACGTTATAGATGAAAAGGAGCTAATAGAAAATGAAACGCATAAAAAAATTAGGAACAACAATGATCGCAACAGTAATTGCAATGGGAATTTTTTCGTTACCTGTTAGTGCGCACGTTACTGTAAAGCCAGCAACTTCTGACATTGGTTCTTGGGAGACTTACACGATAAAAGTACCAGTTGAAAAGAATGTAGCAACAACAAAAGTTACACTGAAAATACCGCCTGGTGTGGAATTCCAACAGTATGAACCAGTGCCAGGATGGAAAGTGGAAGAACAAAAAGATAATGATGGAAAAGTTAAAACTGTAGTATGGGAAGCAACAGGAGAAGGGATTTTACCCGGTCAGTTTCAGCGGTTTACTTTCGTCGCTAAAAATCCGGATAAAGAACAAAAAATAGCTTGGGATGCATATCAACAATATAAAGATGGAGAAATTGTTGAATGGACAGGCGATGAAAAAGCTGAAAAACCACATTCACTTACTACAATTGCAAAAGGTACGTCACTAACAGGAGAACATGGTGAAGTATCTAATGTAGAAAAGAATGAAGGTACTAGTAAAATACAAGTAATAGCGATAGTCTTATCTATTTTAGCGATTGTATCGTCGGTAGGTGCGTGTGTTTTTGTAGTACGTCGTAAAAAGTAAGATATAAGAAAGAGCCTACAAACAGTAGGCTCTTTTTCATATTTATTTCACTTCAACCTGCTGCCTTACAGCAAGCGTTTTCGGCTTTATATTTACGAAGCAAATACTCACTACAATAAATAATAGTCCGATGAATAAGCTAATCGTAATGGCCTCATGTAAGAAAATTGAACTTACAATAATAGCGATTAGTGGAATAAGAAATGTATAAGCCCCAACTTTACTTGCTTCACCAGCTCCAACGAGTGTAAAGTAAGCAAGCCACCCCATTGCAATAACAAAGAATGAAATAAAGAGTAGTACACTAACAAATGGCATACTCCAAGCAATACTAGACCAACTTTCAAATTCTGAGCCAAATCCGACTAAACAAAGACCGCCGATAAGCAGCTGAATTGTTACCATCCAAATGGCGTTCACACGGTGACCAGTTTTTTTAATAAATACTGTTCCAAGTGCCCAGCCAATCGCACATCCTAATGCAAGAAGAATTCCAATGACAGAAATATGTCCAGTTAAACTACTAGAGCTAATCACTCCTACACCAATAAATCCAAGTACAAGCCCGAAAATTTTCAAACCGTACATTGATTCTTCAAGCCAAATCCACGAGAAAATACCAAGTAAAACAGGTTGTAAAAATACGATAGCGGAAAATAGACCAGCAGGCATATATTGAAGACCTACAGTTTGTAACCCGTAAAATATAATGATGTTAAGTAAAGAAGAAATAACGTATAAATGCCAAGTTTCTTTTAAGTGTAACTCTTTGTATTTCGGTAATGCGAACAGGAGTAAAATGAATCCTCCAATTAAAGTTCGAATGCCTGCAAATAAAACGGGTGGTGTATAATGCAAGGCAAACTTAGATAAAGGCCAATTGATTCCCCACATGAAAACGAGAAAGGTAAGGATTATGGCCGTCTTAGTTCGAGAAAGCTGTGTCACTGTAAGACCTCCTTGTTGTTATTCATTTCACTATGATATGATATCGACTGTAATAAATAAAATGAATCTTTTTTATGAGGAGTATAAGTGATTAGTTATGACTATTACACAACTACAAGTATTAATAAAAACTGTTGAGTTAGGTAGTTTTACGAAGGCTGCTCGGGTGTTAAATATGACGCAACCAGCTGTAAGTCATGCGATTTCAGGTATAGAATCAGAGTTAGGAGTTACGATTCTTATACGGGATAAACGAAAAGGGTTACTCGTTACGGATGTAGGAAACAGAATTCTTGTACATATTAGAGAGGTTTTGAGCAGTGTAGAGAAGATTGAACAAGAAGTTGCAATGGAGAAAGGGCACGAAGTTGGGACGATTCGAATTGGGAGCTTTCCGAGTGCTTCTGCACATTTCTTACCAAAAATGATAAACCATTTTAAGGAGAAGTATCCGAACTTAGAAGTCGTTCTTTGTGAAGGAACGATTAAGGAAGTTGAAGATTGGTTAGTATCGAGGGTTGTTGATATAGGAATTGTTATTTTGCCTAATAAAGAGATGGAGATTGTTCCATTAACGAAGGGGAAAATGGTTGTTATTTTAAGAGAGGATCATCCTCTTTGTAAGAAGGAAGCTATTACAATTCGTGATTTGGAGAATGAACCGATTATATTATGTAAGGGCGGATACGAACCACCCATCATTGATATGTTTAAACAAGCCAACGTACCACTTCGGGCTGAGTATGTAATTTCTACCGTTACTACCGCTTTAAATATGATTCAAGAAGGGCTAGGTATTGCAATATTAGCTGAATTATCTTTAACGAATTTACCAAAAAATGTGCAAACGAGAGAATTAGAACCACAAGTATGGAGAGAAATTGCTTTAGCTGTTCCTTCATTAAAGGATTCTTCAATCGCTGTGCAGCTATTTATTGAAGAATTTCAAGGGCTATTTGCAGAATAAAAAGAGGTGTCTCATATATCGTAATGGGACACTTTTTAATTTGCTTATAAAAAATCTATGAAAAGGATTGACTTATCTTTTAGTTGTAACTATGATGATTACATCAAGGTGGTGATCACGATGAAAATTAGTAGCCGCTTTTCCATAGCTGTTCATATTTTATCTATTTTGAAAAACAATCCATCTTCACTTTGTACTTCAGACTATATGGCTGAGAGTGTCAATACAAATCCAGTAGTTATTCGTAAAATGATGTCGTATTTGAAACAAGCTGGCTTTGTTTACGTCAATCGTGGACCGGGTGGCGCGGGATTACTAAAGGATTTACATGAAATCACATTGTTAGATGTGTATCATGCAGTGAACGTAGTTGAAGAAGATAAGCTATTTCATATTCACGAGAAACCGAATCCAGATTGTCCAATTGGAGCAAATATTCAAGCTGTATTAGAAGTCATTTTGATTCAAGCGCAATCCGCGCTGGAAGAAGTTTTGAGAAATATTACGATGGGTCAATTGTTTGAATCGTTGCAAGAAAAAATGCATGCTTAAATCATATTTATATTTTTTTTATCATCAATGTAACTAATTTGATTACAACCAAAGGGAAGGTGTAAAAGTTATGACTGTAAAAATGAAAGTATACTCAGATTTTATATGTCCGTTTTGTTTTTTAGCAAAAGGTCCATTAGATGAGGTAGCGAAAGAGAAAGATGTAGAGATTGAATGGATGCCATTTGAGCTGCGTCCAAGTCCATATTCAAAAATAGATCCATGGAATGAACCAGAAAAATTAGGTTCATGGGATGCTTTCATTCTTCCGACAGCGAAGAAGTTAGGAATTGAAATGCGCTTGCCACGTGTTTCACCACATCCATATACACATTTAGCTTTTGAAGGATGTCAATTTGCGAAAGAACGTGGACTAGGTAATGAGTATCATCACCGCGTATTCACAGCATTTTTCCAAGAAGAGCAAAACATTGAAGATATTGATGTGTTAACAAAATTAGCGGTAGAAGTAGGTCTTCCTGAAGCCGAATTTAAAGATGCTTTAGTAACTCGTAAATATAAAGAAAAGCATCAAGAAGCAATTCAGCACGCATATGAGGAAGCGAATATTATGGCTGTTCCAACTGTCATGATTGGAGATGAAGTCATTCAAGGGCTTGCTAGTAAAGAAACACTAGAAAGGGTTATTGATAAAGAAATTGAAAAGGATAAAACAAATTCATTTGAAGGTATGCAATGTAATACCGATGGATATTGCTAATTCGCTTGTTATGAAATAACAAAATAGATCATAAAACAAACATTTGGAGGAATTAAAATGTCAGCAACTACAACAAACTTAAAAGAAGCAATCGTGAACCGCCGTTCGATTCGTAAAGTAACAAAAAACGATGCAATTACGAAAGAAAGAATTGAAGAAGTGTTAAAAACAGCTTTACACGCACCAACATCTTTCAATATGCAAAGTGGTCGTATGGTTGTATTAATGGATGGAGAGCATGAAAAGTTTTGGGATATTGTAAAAGAAACATTAAGAGCCCGCGTACCAGCAGAAAACTTTGAAGCGACTGTAGAAAGACTAAAAGGTTTTCATGCAGGTGTAGGGACTGTACTATTCTTTGAAGATCAAGCAACTGTAGAAAAAATGCAAGAAAACGCACCATTATATAAAGATCAGTTCCCATTCTGGTCTCATCAAGGAAATGCAATGTTACAACATACTGTGTGGATGTTATTATCTGCTGAAGGAATTGGGGCGTCATTACAACATTACAACCCAATCGTAGATGCTGAAGTGAAAGAAACTTGGAACATTCCAGCTGAGTGGAGCTTAGTAGGTCAAATGCCATTTGGTGAACCAAACGAACAACCAGCAGAAAGAACGTTCTTGCCTACTGAAGATGTAGTGAAATTTTATTAAGAAATACAATATGTAACGAGAAGGAAGCTGTGCTTAAAAACAGCTTCCTTTTTTGTAGTGGTGTTAATTTATGCGCATTTAGGGAAGAAATATAAGAAATAATCCGTTGAGAAGGGAATTAGGAAAATGAATGATGAGAAAAAATATACAGTGGTAGGTACTGATGTTGAGGAAGTAAAGCGTTTAAATAAAAATTCAGGGTTAACGTATAATCAAGTGAAAGAAATGTTAGCAAAGCAAATGCAAAAAAAGAAGTAATTAGATTGAAATCTTTCATTTTTTCATTTAGCATTTTGATTGGAGAGAGTTAAGTAAAAGGTAACTCTCTTTTTCGTATAAAGAAGCACCTTATAGAGTGGAGGAAGCAACATGAAGAAATGGGTAAAGGTAACGCTGTCTATCGCTGGAGGCATTGTTTTATTAGCGTGTGCTGGCGGATATCACGTATATAAAAACTATTTTCCAAAGAACCTGAGTGTACCTTATACTCTAAAAATAGAGTGTTAACGATTATCTTTCGCAGCAAAAAACGTACCGGTAAAATCGTTAGAAGAGATTATGGCGTTTAACGAATTTCTCGAAAGAATTCTCCTTCCTCAAGCGTGTGAAGGGCATAGCCCAACGATAGGTGGGAGATGAATTTCGGTTTGGCGCAGCCAAAATGCTTTGCCTTTTATTTTTCCCTCCAATATAATCAGTCTTATAAAGGGTAAAGGGTGGTATATCAATGAAGTTAGATAGCAATAATCATTCAATGTTCTTGTTGTATTATCACCTTGTATTGGTCGTGAAATACTGAAGAAATGTATTTGATGATGATATGTCGGACTATGCAAAAGACATGTTTGTCCGACTATCTGAAAACTATAACATCACATTAGTTGAATGGAATCATGATGTAGACCATGTGCATATCTTATTCAAGGCACATCCGAATACAGAAATAACAAAGTTCATTAATGCTTATAAAAGTGCAAGTTCTCGACTCATCAAGAGAGACTTTCCCCATGTGAGAAAGAAACTTTGGAAAGAAATGTTTTGGTCAAGAAGCTTTTGCTTGATTACTACGGGTGGTTACCGATCGATGTAGTAAAGAAATATATTGAAAATCAAGGGAAAAGTGAGGTGTAGGAAATGTTAAAATCATACAAATATCGTATCTATCCAAATAAAGAACAACAAATGTTTTTCTCAAAAACATTTGGATGTGTTCGATTTGTATACAACAAGATGCTTGCAGATAGAATCAAATCTTATCAAGAATCACCGGATAAACTTGATAAATCTGTTACATATCCTACGCCTGCACAATATAAGGCTGAATTTCCATTCCTAAAGGAAGTTGATAGTCTTGCGTTGGCAAATGCTCAAATGAATTTGAATAAAGCATACGCTAACTTTTTCCGTGATAAATCTGTTGGATTTCCGAAATTCAAAAGTAAGAAAGATAACCATCGTAGTTATACAACAAATAACCAAAAAGGCACGGTTTACATTGAGAGTGGTTATATCAAGCTGCCCAAACTAAAGACCTTGGTAAAGATTAAACAGCACAGACAATTCTTTGGATTAATTAAGTCTACTACAGTGTCTCAAACACCTACTGGTAAATACTTTGTATCGATTTTAGTAGAAGAAAATGAGCAATTGTTTCCTAAAGTTGATGCAAAAGTTGGTATTGATGTTGGGCTAAAAGACTTTGCAATATTGTCTAATGGCAAGAAATATGAGAACCCTAAATGGTTGAGAAAAGCCGAAAGAAGATTAGCTTTTCTGCAGCGCTCTTTGTCGCGCAAAAAGAAAGGTTCAAACAATAGAAATAAGGCCAGGTTACAAGTTGCAATACTTCATGAGAAGATTGCGAATCAACGCAATGATTTTCTTCACAAGATAAGCAATGAAATCACAAACGAAAACCAAGTAATTGTGATTGAGGACTTGAAAGTGAAGAACATGCAAAAGAATTACAAATTAGCAAAAACAATCAGTGAAGTATCTTGGGCTAAATTCAGAGAGCACCTTGACTATAAAGCAATATGGAAAGGTCGCGATTTGATAGTCGCACCTAAGAATTATGCGAGTAGTCAATTGTGTTCTTGCTGTGGTTATAAAAATAAGGAAGTCAAGAATCTAAGCCTTAGAGAGTGGACTTGCCCTGAATGCAATAGCCATCATGATAGAGATGTAAACGCAAGTATAAACTTACTAAAATTAACCACGTAATTGGTATTTTCTTTAGGGGTAGGTACTACCCTTATAGCTTGGTAAATATAGATAGCTAATAAAAGTATCTACTTCCCAAGAAGCTCCCACTTCAAACAGCCCGTAAGGACGTTAAGTGGTGAGTAGTTCACTAAAAAGGATAGTAATAGACGAATAAAATATGGACAAACATTAATTGAGGCGTCTGAAAAATCTGCTATAACGAAAGATGAGTTTGAAAAAGTAGTGCAAACGAGTCAAGAAAATGCAAGAAAAGAGCTAGATAGATATTTAGTAGAAAAAGGTTTGGATGCTCTAGTTATGATTAATAACGAGGAAGTTCTTCTATCAGCTATAGCTGGCTATCCAGAATTAGCGGTGCCAGCAGGATATGATAACAATGGAGAGCCAGTAGGTGCAGTGTTTGTCGGGAAGCAATTCGGTGAGAAGGAACTGTTCAATATTGGATATGCGTATGAGCAGCAGTCTAGAAATAGAAAATCACCTAAATTGTAAAAGGTTAAACGAAAAAAAGAGCTCAACTGAAGTAAGTAGGTGGGCTAATATAAATAGAATCTAACAATATAAAAAGAAAAAAAGGATTCTTCCTAATTAGTAAGAAAGATTGTCTATAGAAGTTCATAAAATGTAATATATTCAATTTCCATCCATTGAAGGGGGAGGTTAAATCTTAATGAATGAAGTGAAAAATTTTTTTCGAAGTAGAGGGTTTCAACGGTTTCTCGTTTTAATAATAGTAGCGCTTGTATTATATGGATTAAAAAGTATGATCAATTTAATATTAATTACGTTTATACTGACATTTTTAATGGATCGATTTCAACGTTTTATTTCAAAGAAATTGAAAGTGAATCGGAAAATTGTTATTGCCTGTTTGTATATCATATTAGTTTCCTTTATTGGCACGACATTGTATAAATATTTACCTGTGTTAACGATACAAATTTCGCAATTGATTTATCAATTTAAATTGTTTTTTCAAAACCCGCCTGATAATGAAATCATTAAATATGCACTTTCGACAATTAACGGAATGGAAGTATCAAAGTATATAGAACAAGGTGTAGATGTCATCTATCAATCGATAGCAAATATAGGGAAGGTAAGTTTACAAATATTATTGTCTCTCATATTAAGCTTATTTTTCTTATTAGAAAAAGAGCGTATTATTACATTTACTTCTAAATTTAAAGAGAGTAAGCTAAAGATTTTTTATGAAGAGATTGCATATTTTGGCGAAAGGTTCGCAAGATCATTCGGTAAAGTAATTGAAGCGCAGTTTTTAATTGCGGTTGTAAATTGTATTCTTACTGTTATTGCATTAATTGTTTTAGGATTTCCGCAGCTTCTCGTATTAGCTGTTATGATTTTCTTACTTGGATTAATTCCTGTTGCCGGGGTAATTATTTCCTTGTTTCCACTTTGTATTATTGCATATAATGTAGGCGGAGTTATGTACGTGGTATACATACTTATTTTCATTACAGTAATCCATGCTCTTGAAAGTTATTTTTTAAATCCGAAGTTTATGTCTGCGAAAACAAATTTACCAATCTTTTATACAGTTATGATTCTCATCTTTTCTGAACATTTCCTTGGAATATGGGGGCTTATTATCGGGATACCAATCTTTATCTTTTTATTAGATGTACTTGATGTAAATAATGAGGAATCGATTAAAAAATAGAAAAATAAAGTAAAAAGCAATCCAATTTATTTTGGATTGCTTTTTACTTTATATATTAAAGAACTGGAGCCATTGTTTCTTTCAACACTTGAACAGAGTGATCGAATTTTAATTCTTCGTCTTCACTTAATTCTACTTCTAAAATTTCACGAACACCGCTGCGATTTAAAACAGCAGGTACACCGATATACACATCTTTTTGACCATATTGACCTTCTAAGTAAGCCGATACAGTTAATACACTATTTTCATCATTTAAAATCGCTTTAGTAACACGTAGAAGTGACATACCAATACCATAATAAGTTGCACCTTTTCGCTCAATAATATGGTAAGCTGCATCACGAACGTTTATGAAAATTTTGTCTAAATCTTCTTGATTATACGTGTTGTCTTTTTCAAGCAGTGTTTGTAGTTTTTGAATACCTACTGATACGTGGCTCCAAACTGGAAGTTCAGTATCGCCATGTTCGCCGATAATATAAGCGTGAATGTTGTGTGGACCAATATTGAAGTACTCACCTAACATATAGCGGAAACGAGCAGAATCAAGTGTTGTACCAGAACCAATTACGCGCTCTTTCGGTAAACCAGATTCTTTCCAAGTTACGTAAGTTAAAATATCGACAGGGTTAGTTGCGATTAAGAAGATACCATCGAAGCCGCTATCCATAATACTACGAACAATTTGTTTAAAGATTTTTGCGTTTTTCTCAACTAAATCTAAACGTGTTTCGCCTGGTTTTTGTGGTAATCCAGCCGTAATGACTACAAGATCAGCATCTTTACAATCTTCATAGCTACCTTTCCATACTCTAGTTGGAGCTGGCGCGAATGGAACAGCATGACTTAAATCCATTGCTTCCCCTTCAGCTTTTGCTTCGTTTACATCAACTAAAACAAATTCTTCAGCCACAGCTTGATTAATCATGCAGTAAGCATAACTACATCCAACCGCTCCTGTTCCTACTAATACAACACGGTTAATCCCTTTTTTCATTTCAAAATTCCTCGCAATTTCATTAATTTTATTATGTAAGATAATACGTCTTACTTCTATAGAGTCATATCTAGTTTATTACATTTTATAAAAGATATTCAAGTAATTGAAAATGTATCCGTGCAATTCTTTGCATGAAACATAGGAAGTAAGTTAATCGAATATAATGCAATAAAATCCTTTATTGAAGGGGAAAAGGGCATGATGCAGCCATTAACGATGGAAAGAATGCTTCATATTATTAATGTGGGGCTCGTTAAAACGAAGAATCCAAAGCATATTATTATTGCTGGTGCAGGGATTTCAGGATTAGTTGCAGCATCATTATTGAAAGAAGCAGGTCATAATATAACCATTTTAGAAGCGAATAACCGAATAGGCGGAAGAATATATACGATGCGTGAACCGTTTAGCAGAGGTTTATATTTTAATACAGGGCCGATGCGAATTCCTGAAACACACGAGTTAACTTTAGCATACATTCGTAAATTTAAATTACCGTTAAATCTTTTTATAAATAAAACCGCTTCAGATATTATTTATACGAATAATATTAAAACGAGATTGAGCATATTCGAAAAAAATCCAAGTATACTTGGATATCCAATTTTGGAGAGCGAAAAAGGTAAAACAGCAGAAGAATTAATGTTGGCAGTATTAGAACCCATACTAAATTTTATAAAAAAAGATCCTAATAAAAACTGGATTATCGTTGAAAAAAAGTATAAAGCATATTCGCTCGGCACATTTTTAACTGAATATTATTCAGACGGTGCAATAGACATGATCGGGGTACTTCTTGATATGGAAGCTTATATGGGAATGTCTTTAATTGAAGTATTACGGGAAATGATTTTTTTTACTTCAACGACGAAATATTATGAGATAACAGGCGGAATGGATGCATTACCAAATTCATTTTTACCAGAGTTAAAAGATAATATTTTTATGCTGTATAAAGTAGAAAAAATTATACAGGAAGATAATAAGGTAATGATGCAAGTAACAAATGAACGAACATTACATTCGTTTATGGTAAAAGGTGATATTGCTATTGTCACAATTCCATTTTCAGCGTTACGATTTGTAGAAGTTCAGCCATACCATTTATTCTCTTATTTTAAAAGACGAGCAATTCGTGAATTGAATTATATTGCTGCAACGAAAATTGCCATAGAGTTTAAAAGTAGATTTTGGGAGAAAGCGGGACAGTGTGGTGGTAAATCTATTACAGATTTACCTATACGTTTTACATACTATCCGAGCTATGGCATTCATACTCCAGGACCAGCTATCGTTATAGCAAGTTATACGTGGGCAGATGAGGCATTAACATGGGATAGTCTCTCGCAAAGAGATCGTATTCGTTACGCATTAAAAAATTTAGCGGAAATATACGGTGACATCGTCTATAGTGAGTTTGTCACTGGAACCTCTTTTAGCTGGAGTCAAAATCCGTATTCTTGCGGCGCATTTACAGCGTTCGAACCGGGCCAAGAGCTCGAGTTATTTCCGTATATTACACCACCATCTGGGAAAGTACATTTTGCAGGAGAGCATACGACATTAACACATGGATGGATGCAAGGAGCAATAGAGTCTGGAATTAGAGTTGCGTATGAAGTAAACGAACAGTGAAGATATATTTACAAATCACGACTCTTTTAATAAAATAATAAATATAAATCGTAATTATTACGCTTTGAATACGTTTGAAATAAAGAAATGGATGGTCGATCAAATGAATAAAGTAGAAATTCATATATTAGGTGGCTTTTTAAGTAGTGGAAAATCAACGCTATTACAAAATTTATTGTTAGCGGAGAAAAAGAAGAATAGAAAAGTTGCAGTATTGATGAATGAAATTGGTGAATACTCGGTAGATACCGATATTATTGGAAAAGAGAATGTTTTAAGGGAACTTCTGAAAGGATGTATTTGTTGTACGTTAAAAGAAGAGCTTGAAATACAGTTGCATTCGTTATATCAGCAAGAAAGACCAGATGTCATTTATATAGAAACGACAGGTGTTGCGCATCCAATTGAAGTGTTAGATGCATGTGTATCACCAATTTTAGCACCTTTCTTAGAAGTGAAATCCATTGTAGTCGTTTTAGATGCAGTAAGATGGTTAAATCGAAGTGTATTAAGTGCAAACGTTCAGCAATTATTGCATGAACAACTGAAGTTTGGTAGCCACATTTTAATTAATAAATCAGATTTACTAACAGATGCGGATAAGAACAAAGTAATAGAAGAAGTGAAAGTGATAAATAATCATGCGAAATTGTTTGAAACAAAATATTGCAATATATCTTTAGAAGACATAGAAGAAGCTGAATTTACGAATGACGCGGAACATGAGACGCTACATGTAAAACAGCATTTACATATACAAACGATGACATATCAATTTACGAAATCGATTGATCAAGATAAATTATACGAATGGCTTTCAAATTTACCAGATAGTATTTATCGTGTGAAAGGTTTTGTGAAATTTCATGGAGATAAATACCCGCACTTATTCCAATATTCGTTCGGGGTACCGACTTTACTGGAACAAGACTTCGGTTTCCCGACGAACTTGGTAGTGATAGGGGAAGGGCTAGATAAGAAGCGATTGGCTGAAGGGTTAGAGGAAGTGGAAAATAATTAAGTGTTTTTTACATAGGCTGCAATAATTGACTTAAGAACTTAAGTTAATGTAGTGTAGTGCTATCCTAAAGGAAATTAAAAAATTCCTCTTGGTAGATAGCACTATTTTTATACCGTAAACAGTTATTTTTAACTTTTAAAACACTTACAGAAAATTAGTTTTTTAAGTCTTTATGGATAACGTCAAGAATTGAAAAATATACGGGTAGTGTAATCCCTTCTTATAATGGTGTTAAGAAAGGATTTTTCATGAAGTAATCATCAAGTAAATTCGGTATACAAATGTATACCGAATTTACTTGATGATTTGAGGTATATGTAAGTTGAATTAAGTTTATAATTCCTTTTTTAGGTCAAATTCAATAATAAGTTCGTTTATTATAAAGTCTAAACATTGAGCTTGGCCTAAAAGACTCTCTCTTATACAAGAGAATTCATTTTGTGTCATTTGACTTGAGATTATCTCTTTACGGGAAATAAGGCGTTTAGTATGATCGATTATTTTGCCTCTTCTAAATGTTTCTGCCATCTATACCACTCCGTTTATTGCATACGTTTGTATACAAAATCAAGGTTGAAAAATAAGGTTTTTAAGGAACCTTTTGTAAGAAAAATTCCCTGAAACTATTTTAAATATGCAAAAAAAGAAAAAGTAAAATAGAAAATATTTTCCTTCGAAGACATATATTCAAAAGAAAAAGCACAATATAAAGAGGTTATTCTTATGCTACACTTGGTAAGACCCACGTTTTATGTAAGAAGATATTTAGCTTTTAAAATTGATGATATGTTGAACTGACTGCTCATACAACAAAGCTTAAAACTAATGCACACATAATTAGAATACTATTCATTTCAGGTGAAGTATCCAAATTAATAAGTGCAATGATAGAAACAAGTAATATGGTCTATTGTCTGTGAATAATAAAGTTGTTTAAAACGTAATAAAGTCCTATATAAAACAAAATAGTTGTTAAAAAAGTGGTGTGAAATTGGGGTTTTATACCACTTTTTATTTTTTCTTTGTATAATATAAATAATAGAATCCTCTATACAAAGCAGAAAGAGCTATTTACCAAAATGATTATCGAAAAAGTTAAGGACAAACAATAGTTATAAATCATCATTAAAGGGAGCTTAATTTCAATGTATATTTCAAATATCAATATAACTAATTATAAAAACTTCCGTACCAACTCTATAGATTTTAATAATGGTATAAACGTTATTTTAGGACATAATAATGCTGGTAAATCAAATTTATTACGAGCATTAGCATTAATTTTTAATTCTAATAGTAAAAAGCATTTATCAATTGATGATTTTAATAAAAACATACCAATAGAAGAATTAAAAGAATATCCACCTAGTATTAAAATAACTGCTACATTAAAGCAAGACGACTGTGAAGACTTAATGAGTGATGACTTAGTGACTGTAAGTAACTGGCTAACTAGGTTAGAAGAACCTTATGAAGCTAAACTGCAATATGAATTTTATCTCCCAACTAAGTTTCATGAAAAGTATCAGAGCGTAATAAATGAAGCGGAAAATATATTTGAAGTATGGCAAGTTATTCAAGATGAATTTCTGAGACTGTATACATATAAAATTTGGGGTGGAGAATCTACTAATCAAATAACTGCTGATAGTGAATCATTACAAAAATTTGATTTTCAATTTTTAGATGCAATAAGAGATGTTGAACGAGATATGTTCAGCGGGAAGAATACGCTGTTAAAAAATGTTTTAGATTTCTTCATGGACTATAACATAAAATCTGATAAAACTTTAGAAAAGGAACAAAAAGAAGCGGAAATTAAAATCAAAAAGAAAAAATTGGGAGAATCCGCAGGAGATTTAATTTCACTATTGAATGAGCGGATGACAGAAGGGAAAAAACATATTTTATCATATGCACAAGATATAGGTGCTTCATATGATAAATCTACTCCAAATTTCGATGGAAGTATAACAGATATTGAACTTTATTCTGCTTTAAAATTAATAGTTGAATATAAGACAGGTATTAAGATGCCTATTATTAATAATGGACTTGGATACAATAATTTAATATTTATGTCGTTATTACTTGCAAAAATGCAGGTTGATGCAAGTGAAGACTATTTAGGTAGTAATGCTAAGGTATATCCAATGTTAGTTATTGAAGAACCTGAAGCACACTTACATCCTACAATGCAAAGACAATTATTAAATTTTCTTAAAAAAAATTTAAAGAACAAAAAAGTGAGACAAATTTTCGTTACTACACATTCCACTCATATAGCCGGTGCTGTGAATTTGGATGAATTAATTTGTATATATAAAAATCAAAGTGAAACTTTAATTGGTTATCCAGGAAAAACTTTCGGTGACAATAAAAAGAGTAAAAAATACGTTCAAAGATTTTTAGATGCTACTAAATCCAATATGCTATTCGCCGAAAAAATTATTTTCGTAGAGGGATTGGCAGAACAGTTACTCATGTATATATTCGCTGAATATTTGAATGTTTCTCTAGAAGATAATCATATAGCAGTAATAAATGCGGATGGAAAATATTTTGATCACTTTTTACATTTATTTAATATTTCAAATCCAAATGCTATTAGAAGAAAAATAGCTTGTATAACAGATAGAGATCCAGAGTGGAAAAATTTAAACCCTAGCGATAAGTCTAAAAAAATATCATTTAAAAAGTGTTATCCATTTGAAATGTATATAGAGGAAACTGGGTATGAGTATAAACGAAATGAAGAGAAAAATGGTTATCCTGATAATATTAGATTCTTTATGCAGGATGAAAACTATGGTAAAACATTGGAGTACGACTTGGTTCGTTTTAACCCAAAATTTAAGGGATTGGTTACAGAGTCTACTACCAATAGAACAGAGATTTTTAAGTTAATGGATCAATATAGTGAGGGTAAATCATTAGATACAATGCTTGGGAGTTTGAATACTTCAGAAGAAAACGAACGGATTAGAAAAGCATTAGCAGATGAAAGATTAAAATGGAAAGACGAAGATAAGAAAAAAGCATTAATTGCTTCAAGATATTTAAATTCAGTGGGAAAAGGAGAAAATGCATTAGAATTAGCTTATGAACTAGAGGAAAACTTATTGAAAAAAAATATAGCTGGAGAAGAAGAAAGCACTAAATTTAAAGAGTTTATCGTACCAGATTATATCAAAGAAGCTATAGAATGGATGTGTGAAGAATGATTCTTATTTCTTCTGAAGATACAATAGATATTGAGCAACATTTCAAAGTTACTGCGGGGCCTGGCGCCGGTAAAACGCACTGGCTAATTAATCATATTAAAAACACATTAAAAAATTCTAAGAGATTAGAGAAAACTCGAAAAATAGCATGCATAACATATACAAACATAGCTGTAGAAACTATTTTAAACAGACTAGGAACTCAATCCGTCAGTCAAGTAGAAGTTTCAACTATTCATAGCTTCTTATATAGTCATGTTGTTAAACCATATCTTACTCATATAGCAGAACTATTTGACATAGAAATTCAAAAAATAAAGGGTCATGATACGATCGAACCTAAACATAATAAAGTTCAATTTTGGTTAGAAAATCATTCTATGAATGATAAGTTAAGGCACCCATATACAATAAATCAATTGATAAAATTACCAGAAAATAAAGAAGCACTATTCGATTGGTTATCGAGTGTTAAATATAGTTTTAATAGTGAACTAAAATTAAATTTAAGAGGTAAGGATAGTAAGGCTAAGCAGTTACGTAAGATAGTAAAAATTTTAGAAACAGATTTATTTAGTTATAAAAAAATATATTGGAAGGACGGTAAAATCGATCATGATGATGTGCTGTATTTTAGTTATGAATTGATTACACGGTACCCCTTTATTTTAAGTGTGTTACGTGCTAAGTTCCCTTATTTTTTTATAGATGAATTTCAAGATACTAATCCGATTCAAGCTAAGATAGTATCCTTATTAGCAGAAGAAGAAACTATTGTAGGGGTAATTGGAGATCCTGCACAATCAATATATTCATTTCAAGGTGCTAGTATAGAAGAGTACCTTAAATTCAAAATTGAAAATCAAAGTGAATATACTATTACAGAAAATAGACGAAGTTCAAATCAAATAATAGATTTATTAAATGAAATTAGAACAGATATTGATCAAACTACAATTAGAAATGTAGACCATGATAGACCTATCTTATTTGTAGGGAATAGCATGGAGGCATATAATGAAATTCAAGAAAAATACGGTAATGGCATGTTCATTCAAACCTTAGCTAGAGATAATCCAACCGCAAATGCAATGAAATTTGCGGTAGACAATAGTAAGCTAAATACTAAACTATTAGATGAATTAGCTTTAAAGGATAATACCAAGCGCTTTAATATTATAAAAAATTCAATGGAAGCTCTAGAGTTTGCTAAACATAGTGATTATAAAAATGCTATAAAAATAATGAGTGCTAATTTTATTCGTTATTCTGAAAAAGAGCAATTCAAAAAATCCGTCTTAGTCTTACAAAAATTAATACAAAGACAAGGGACACTTTTGGAAGAGCCTTTAATGGAATTCTATCAATTAATTAGAGAAGACATAGAGATGCCTGGTTTTAGAAAAGGTGCTAGCCAAGATTTTTATAATACATATTCTTATAAAGAGGTAGCACTATGTATAACCTATAAAGAAGATATTAGTCAGCATCGGACTATTCATAAATCTAAAGGGGATGAGTTTCAAAATGTCTTATTGATAGTAGATACGATAGAGTTTCTTACTAACCCAAACTTAGCTGAAGATGAAGAACAACGAATTTATTATGTAGGTATAAGTAGAGCTATGGATAGACTATTTATAGTGACGCCCGAATTATCAAAAGTGAATCGAGCAATAATAGAGTCTAAATTCAATTTTCAAATAATAGATTTAGAAAAAGAACCGCAATTAATTTAAGGTTAAATATAATTGGAATCTTAGATAGTATAAAGGAAGCTATGTTTAATTATTCGCTTTGTGAAGAAATGTACTTAAACTAATGGGTGCGTTAGTTGAATTAGAATTAAATAACTTTATTATCTCTTTATACTTATATGACGAGTTTAAATAAAAAAAGCCTCTCAATTTATCATAAAAAAGTAATATTATATGCTCAGTTAAAAGAATAGAAAATGGGGGTTAATGAATGAGCTATACAGATTATCGACTATTAGATTCACTAGGGGAAGGAGGAAATGGTTGGGTTTACCTTATGCGGGATAATTCTAATAACGAATTTGCAGTTAAAGTTTCAAAAATTAACGATGAACAAGTTAAAAAATCAAAGGGAGATTATACAAGGTTAAAATTAGAAAGATTTAAAACAGAAGCTACTAAAGTACATGAGTTATACAAAAATGGCCAGCAAGGTATAATTCCAGTCGAAACTTATGAATTACCATGTGAAAAAACTGGTAAGTATTTTTTCGTTATGCCTAAAGCAATTCCTTTAGAAGAAAAGGTAAAGGACTGTAATAAGATTTATGAACTAATAGGGGTCACCATACATGCCCATCAACTTAAGAACGAAAACAAAATGAACTTTCGTTCAAACAAACTAAAAAACACG